>JBAZHS010000123.1:0-4087 GCA_041652275.1 Parachlamydiales bacterium | reverse complement strand
ATTAAGCTTAACCGGCGTTGGTCCTCCCGCCGCTTCTTCTTCAGCACCACCTCCGCCGGCTTTGACCACCACCGTTTCTTTGATTAAAAAAGTCGCAGAGAAAAAATTTGCTTCCAAGCGCGAATTTAAAATTTTTTTTTCTACTGAAGCTCAGGATGCCTTTTTTGAACAAAAGGCTTTGGCCGGTTACAAACAATTAAAAGAAACCAAAGAGCTCAGCTGGAAACTGAGCCGCAAACGGCAAAAAAAAATAGCCGAAAGATTAGACCAGATCCCTGTTGCGCCCCAAAAATTACGAAAATTTTTAACCCGAACCTGGGATCTCATCCGCAATGGCCTAAAAAAAAGCAAAACCGGCGGCCGGACGCCGATTGAAACCGCCATCACTCCCGACCAAACCATTTCCGCTTTATTTCCAAAAAAAACCGAAAAAGAAATTAAGCCAATTTTAAAATTCACCCAGCACCCTTTCTACGATAGCCAGTTCAACCACAGCGGACATTTGGAAAGACAGCCAGACGGCAGCCTGAAATTTGTTTATGTCGAAAACGCCATGGAATCTTCCATGGAAAGGGTCGCCGAAGACCTGCAAATGAGCCGCGTTGCCATCGACAATCAGGGTCAAACGATTTTCTATACCGGACGTCCTGAAACCGAAAAAAAAGCCCGGGAGCTTTTCGAGCATATAGTGCAAACGGAGTTTTCAGCCCCCGAAGGCTCAAGGCGCCTGCATTACAATCCTGCCACAAAAAAATGGGAACTGCCCGTTTTGATCAATTCCGTAGTCACTCCCAGCAGAATCTATAATTTTCTGGATGTTGTCGAAAACGAAAAAACAATTACCCTGGACGAAGAATCTTTAATGCAAAGGCTGCATGGCCAAGTACAAACCTGCAAAGTTACAAAACCGGACGGGTCGGAAGAAGAAATTCAAGTTGAGATCAAACCCTTTTTCTTTTGCAACCTTTTCAACCGCTGGGCCAGCCGAAAAACCACCCTCCTGGGCATCGGCGGCCAAAAAACGGCCCAAAAGCTATCTGAATTTGGCCGGGATAGATTAAAAGAATATATTACCAGCGCAAAAGCTACCAAAGTACCACCGCTAACAGCTTTACAAACAACCATGCTCGACCAAGCTGTCTCTTATTTAGATAGAACAGATCCCGATCCCGCCAAAGACTCCATCACCCAGCTCATTGCCCGCGCTTTCATCGCCGAGCTTTTAAACCTCCCTTTCGTCGCCCACTGTAAAAGCTCGATCGACCGCACGGCGCTCGCCGTGGCCCTGGCCGCCGCCGTCCACCAAATTGTAAAGGGAAACAGCGATGGAAAGAGAGATAGCGGGAGTTTATCAGCCTTTCAAGATGCTCAAGGAAATTTCAGCCCGGACGCCCTTTTAGACCAAGACGGCTTTAAAAACCTGGTCATTTCAAACGCCCTGGCCGGCCTGCCCTTCACTGAAATCGCCCGGGGAAGGCCCGGCTTTAAATGGTCCAAACAAATTTTAAGATTTTTTAAAACCCCGGAAAACCGGGAGCTTCTTAAAAAGCTCAAAGCGCCCAAAGGCCTGAGCGGATAAAAAAAGCCCGCTCTTGCCCGGCAATCTTTTTTATGCTAGTTTAAAAGAAAAAGCGGTTTTAAGATGACAGGCTCAGTTACTCCTCCGGACAGCACTTCTTCCAGCAGCACCGGCTCGACCAGCGGCTCGACGCCGGATGAAAGCGCTTTTTCCGCAGCCCAAACCACTTCCGGCTCTTTTGAAAGCCAGCTTTGCCGCCATTTTGGCTGGGATCCGGAAGGCACAATCCAGGTTTATGACGAAGAAACCGGCTCGTATACGACCATGACCAATCTGGAAGCGGCCAAATCCATGGTCAACCAATTGGAAATGTCCATGTACCGCTACATGAAAAACGTCTTCGAAAAAAGCCGGGAAAGGCAAAAAGAAGCTTTCCGCGAGTCCCAAAGCTAAAAATCCCCAGAAAAACCTGCCTTCCCCCGCCGCCAAAACCGGAAAGGAAAAACCGCTTTTTCTTCTTTAAGGCCCTTTCAGAGCAGATTTAGGCCAGTCAAAGAAAGAGCTTTAAAAAAAAAATTTACCCGGCCGCCTGTTTTTAGGCTTAATTTCTTTTTTAGCCTTTATCGGCGGCTGAAAATCGGTTAAAATAAAAAGCCATTTTTAAACTTAGAAAACATGGACATCAGCGAAAATACCACCGTTTTTAAAACCGAGGCCGAAAAACGCCTGGACCGATTTTTAATAGAC
Organism: Parachlamydiales bacterium; assembly: GCA_041652275.1. GTDB lineage: Bacteria > Chlamydiota > Chlamydiia > Chlamydiales > SM23-39 > JBAZHS01. The sequence continues at coordinate 1,821 of JBAZHS010000123.1, read as the reverse complement.
CGTTTTCCCCGCTATTCGCGTACCTATTTTCAATTCCTGATCGAAGAGGGCTGCGTGCTCAAAAACAGCCAAAAGGCCAAAAAAAGCGAAAAGCTCAAAGAAGGCGATGAAATTGAAATCCTGTTCCGCCTAACCCCTGAAATCACCCTTGAACCGGAAAACATCCCTTTGGACGTTCTTTTTGAAGACGAGCATATCCTGGCCGTCAACAAACCCTCCGGACTCGTCGTCCATCCGGCCCCCGGCAACTGGTCCCACACCTTTGTCAACGCCCTTTTATACCACTGCCAAAAAAAAGCCCTGTCCGCCAGCAAAAACCTCCCGGAAAACCTCCGGCCGGGAATCGTCCACCGCCTAGACAAGGAAACCAGCGGAGTGCTCCTTTCAGCCAAAACCGAAACGGCCCAGCGCTTCCTGATCGGGCTTTTTGCCAAAAGAGCCGTCCAAAAAGAATATTTGGCCGTTGTTTTCGGCCGGGCGGAAGCACAAACAGAGCTAACCGCCCCAATCGGCCGAGACCCCCATTGCAGAAAACTGATGCGCATCGATCCTTTGGGCAAATCCGCCGAAACCCATTTTATTTGTCTGGCCCAAGACGATAAGCTCAGCCTGGTTTCGGCCAAGCCCAGAAGCGGACGAACCCACCAGATCAGGGTCCACCTAAAACATTTAAAAACACCAATCCTGGGCGACGCCGGATACGGATTTAAAAAAGCCAACCAGGCTTACGGGGCCCTCCGCCCTCTTCTGCACGCTTATAAAATAAAGTTTTGCCACCCCGTCTCAAAAAAAACAATTGAGCTGACCGCGCCTATTCCCGCAGATTTTCAGTTTTTTATCGACAGGCTCAAAGCCCAAAAGCTTTTCCAAACGCCCCTGCCTGAAAGGGTTTAAAAAAAAATAAAAAAAACCGCCGCCCCTCCTCCGGTTCCGTTATTTTTTTTAAAAAAAAGTTTTGTTTAACCGGGCGCTGAAGTCACCAAAATACTGGCTTAATTAAAGGGCCTTTAATATACTTTGTGCCGAGGTAAATACCTTTAAAAGTGTTTATTTTTTATTTCAACTCAACTCAAGGATCGCGCCATGAAAGAATTCGTAGAATACATCGTAAAAAACCTGGTAGACCATCCAGACCAAGTGCGTATTAATGAAATCGGCGGTACCCATACGCTCATCATTGAACTGGCTGTCGAAAAGTCCGATATCGGTAAAATTATCGGCAAAAAAGGCAAAACAATCAACGCCATTCGAACTCTTTTGATGTCTGTTGCCAGCCGCAATGGCATCCGGGTCAACCTGGAAATTATCGAAGAACCCAAGGCTGCTGTTTAAGCTTTTTCAAAAAACTAAAAATACAAAAAAAGAGCAGATCCAAACCAGGATCTGCTCTTTTTTTAGTTCTATTAGTTCTAAAGGCTCCGGAAGCAGAAAACCGGCTTCTTTTTCAAATCAAGTTTTTTTCTTTAAAAAAAAACCCCGACTTTAGCGGCGGCAAGCAAAGCCGCTGGCTAAAAAACGGATTGGACAGGATTCGAACCTGTGACCGCCCGCTTAGAAGGCGGGTGCTCTATCCACTGAGCTACCAATCCATTGGGCCAAAGTATATCCGATCAAACCCGCTCTTGGCAAGAATCAACTGAAAAGCCAAGAGCGGAACCATACCGGTGCAGATTCACCCCCTAATCCTGGTAAAAAAGGCGGCTTTTCCCGGGAAAATTAAAAAAATGGAAGGGAAAGTGTTTTTATTTAAAAAAATCTGCTAAGCTTTTTTCAGGTTTAAAACCTAAAGCCGCAGGCAAAAGGAAAACTATGAAAAAAATT
>JBAZHS010000122.1:0-4120 GCA_041652275.1 Parachlamydiales bacterium | reverse complement strand
AGATAGTGTTTTAAAGCCAAAGGCAGGCCGACGGCCAAAAGCAGGGCGGGCCACCAAAGGCCCAGATAAGTTAGCAAGGCGATGCCCCCGGCGAAGAAAACAAAAGACAAAGCGTGGGCCATTTTTGTGCACATCAGAGGGCGGATCATAAAAAACTCCTTTTTTCTTACACTAGTCAAAAAAGCTTTTTTCGTAAATATTTTGCTGTATATGAAGTAGGATGAAGGGCGATTTCTTCCGGGGTGCCCGAAACGACCAGCCGGCCGCCGTTTTTGCCGGCGCCAGGGCCCAGGTCGATCACATAATCGGCAAAACTAATCAAGTCCAGGTTGTGCTCGATAATAACAACAGTATGGTTTTTTGCGCTCAGGCGCCGGAAGATCGGCAGCAGCTTTTGAATGTCGCTCATATGTAGTCCGATCGTCGGCTCATCGAAAAGATAAAGGATCCGGCCGCGGCTTTTTTTCATCAGCTGGAAGGCCAGCTTCAGCCGTTGGCTTTCGCCGCCGGAAAGGGTGGTCAGCTCCTGGCGCAGTTTTAAATAGCCGAGGCCGACTTCCTGTAAAACCTGCAGTTTTTCCAGGATTTGCGGAAAAGCGTTTAAAAAAACCAGCGCTTCTTCGATCGTTAAATTTAAAAGCTCCCCCAAATGCCGGTCCTTATATTTAATTTGCAGGCTTAAGGGGTTGAGCTTGTATCCGTGGCAAACCGGACAGGTCATTTCTACCGGTGGCAAAAACTGCAGGTCGATTTTTTTTAGGCCCAGGCCCCAGCAGCTTCGGCACATGCCGCTTAAGTGGTTTGAGCTGAAATGGCGCGGCCTTAGGCCCTGGGCTTGGGCGTTGGGCAGTTTGGCGAAAAAAGCTCTGAGCAGGGGCGTGATTTCACTGTAAGTGGCTACATCGGATCGGATGGAAGCGCCGATGAAGTGCTGCTCGATGGAGACGACTTTGGAAAGGCCGTCGAGGTTTTTGATTTTAACATAGGGCAGTTCGATTTCCGGCAGCCTTTGTTTTAAGGCGCTGGCAGCGGCCGGTTTTAAAATAGCGTTGATTAGGGTAGATTTGCCGGCGCCGCTAAGTCCGGTGATGGCAGTAATAAGCCCTTTGGGGATCATCAGCGAAAGGCCGTTTAAGTTATTCAGGCGGGCCTTGTGAATTTCGATGAAAGCGGCGGCCTTTGAGCGCATAAAAGGGGTTTTTTGCAGGTTTTTTTCTTTTAAAAAGCGGCCGGTCAAAGAAAGCGGATTTTTTTTAATTTCTTCGGGAGTGCCGGAAGCGGTAATCCAGCCGCCTTTTTCACCGGCCAGCGGTCCGAAATCAAAAATTTTGTCGGCTTTTTCAATGATCTGCTCTTCATGTTCGATTAAAAGCAGGGTGTTGCCCTGCTTTTTCAGTTTTTCGAGAGCTTTTAAAAGCAATTCGGTGTGGAAAGGATGTAAGCCGATGGTCGGCTCATCTAAAATATAAAGGCAGGAAGTGAGCCTGGAAGAAAGCTGTTTGGCCAGGTGGATCCGTTCTTTTTCCCCCCCGGAAAGCGTTGGCAGCTTGCGCTCTAAAGAAAGGTATTCCAGGCCCAGGGCAATTAAGGTCTCAAGCTGTTTGATGCTTTGCCGGATTAGCGGTTGCAGGAATTCTTTGTCGGTTTTCAGCTGTTTTAAAAAGTCCAGCAGCTTTTCCAGAGGAAGGGCGGAAAGGTCGTGGATCGAGCAGTTATGGATTTTGACATTTAAGGCCAGCGGGTTCAAACGCCGGCCGAGACAGGCAGGACACGGAGTGGTGAGCATCAAGGGCTGCAAGAGGGTTTTAGTTTTTAATGATCCGTGTTTTACGGCAAAAGCCAGCATGGGCTCCAGGCCCCGAAAGCGCAAATGTAAAGCTTTTTCGGCTTTGATGAATTTTTCCGAACCTTCAAAAAAGAGTTTTTGCCAACGGTTTTCCTGTTCTTGAAGCGGCCGGAAAAGGTCCAGGCCGAGTTTTTTTAAAAGGGTTTTGAGCAGTTTGAGGGCCTGGGAAGAGAAATTGTAAGAAGTCAAATGATAGAGGATTTGGCTGGGCGTTAATTTCATTAAATCGGGCTTTATGGCCAGGCCGTAGATCTCGCCGAGGCCCAAACATTCCAGGCACATCCCTTCTTCGGCGTTGAAAGAAAAGGTGTTTGGAGTGAGGGCCGGATAGGAAAGGCCGCTTAAGGTGGCAAAGGCCAAATCAAAATAGAGGTCTTTGTTTTCCAGGGCCACGGTCAATTTGTTTTTACCGATCTCCGAGGCGATCTGCAGGGCTTCCAGAAGTCTTTTTTCTGCGCTTTTTTGGATGGTCAGCCGGTCGATGACCAGAAAAATTTCATTTTTCCTTTCGGCCTGGAAAGGAATCGATCCCTGATCGTCGATCTCAAACAAGGCGCCGTTGAGCCGCAGGCGCAGAAAGCCGAAACTCTTCAGCCGTTCTAAAAAAAGCCGGAAATCTTCTGCGGCGAAAGGGGCTACCGGGGCCAGGACCTGGATTTTTTGATCGGCATAGTTTTTAAACAGGTGTTCGGCAACGGTCTCTTTGGAGATTCGCTCGATTTTTTCGTGGGTCTCAGGCGAAAAGGCCTTGCCCAGATAAGTAAAAAGCACTCTGAGGTGGTCGTAGATTTCCGTCATGGTGCCGATCGTCGAGCGGGGGCTTAGCGAGCTGCGTTTTTGCTCAAGAGCCAAAGCCGGCGGCAGGTTTTCGATTTGATCGATTTTTGGTTTGGGCGGCATTTTTAAAAGGGAGCGGACATAAAGCGGCTGGGCTTCCAGATAGCGCCTTTGGGCTTCGGCGTAAATTGTATCGAAGGCCAAAGTGGTTTTGCCTGAGCCCGAAGGCCCGGTGAAAACGCTCAGCTGGCTCAAAGGGATTTTTAAAGAGAGGTTTTTTAAGTTGAACTGCCTGGCTCCTTTGATATTTAAAGTGAGCGGCGCTTTTTTGAGGGAGTTTTCCCTTGTAGGCAAGGCTTTTTGCCGGGGGCTGGTTTTTAGGTTTTGGAAACCGCCGGCCGGCTGGGAGCCGCTTTTGCCGGCTTGAAGGGCGCTGTTAGTTTGTTTTAAAGCTAAAGCGGTGGGGGTTTTTTCGTTTAAAAACAGGTTTAAAGGTCCGGAAAAAAGGACTTGGCCGCCGTTTTTGCCGGCGCCGGGGCCCAGATCGATCACCCAGTCGGCCAGATTGACCAGCTCCATATTGTGTTCGATCAGTAAAATGGAATTGCCCTTTTGAGCCAGATTTTGCAGGATTTCCGAGAGTTTTTGAATGTCAAAAAAATGCAGCCCTGTTGTCGGTTCATCCAGAATATAAAGGGTCTTTCCGCCGGAGGGTCGGGAAAGCTCTTTGGCCAGTTTGATCCTTTGGGCTTCGCCTCCGGAAAGAGTGCTTGAGCTTTGGCCTAGATGAAGATAGCCCAGACCGACTTCTTTTAAGAGTTTCAGTTTTCCGGCAACCGAAGGCAGTTTTTCAAAAAAAAGGAATGCTTCGCTGATTTCCAGATTTAAAACTTCGAAAATGTTTTTTCCTTTGAATTTAACGGCCAGGATCTCTTCGGAAAACCGTTTGCCCCGGCAGTACGGGCAGAGCTCTTCGGCTTTAGCCTGAAAATCCAGCTCGATTGTAATGGTTCCGAGCCCCCTACAGTAAGGGCAGGAGCCTTCTTTAACGTTGAAGCTGAAATGGCCGGCTTTCAAACCGCGTATCTGGCTTTCCGGCAGAGAAGCAAAAAGAGAGCGGATTTCGTCCAAGAGCTTAACATAGGTTGCCGGATTGGAGCGGATGGTTTTGCCGATGGGGCTTTGGTCGATTAAAATAACTTTGTTAAGAACCTCTTCAAAGCCGGTAATTTTTTCGACCCGGACACTTTTAAGCGCAGAGCGGTTCAAACGGTTGGAGAGATAGGGGAAGAGGGTGTCGCTGATCAACGAGGACTTGCCTGAACCGGAAAGGCCGGTTACTGCCGTAATGCAGCCGAGGGGAATCTGTAGGCTGAGGTTTTTTAAGTTGTTATGGTTGGCTCCCCGAATTTCCAAAAACTGTTTTGGGCGGCGTTTGGGAAAAAGGGAGAAGATGGTTTTTTGGCCGCTTAAATATTGGCCGGTTAACGAACGGGG
>JBAZHS010000121.1:0-4188 GCA_041652275.1 Parachlamydiales bacterium | reverse complement strand
AAAGAAAGCAGAAGATCGGCCGCAATCCGAAAAATGCTTCCGTGCCGATCATTATTCCTGCCCGCAAGGCGGTTAAATTTACCGCCGGTAAATTTATGAAAAAAGAGATTGAAACGCAGGGCGCTTCTTTAAAAAACAGCTCTTCGGGAATCGCTCCAGACACCGGCTCTTCGGTCAATCCACCGGCGAACATGTAAAAAACAATTAAAATTTTTCTTATTACTGATAAGTAAAAAGCTTGATTTTTTTTATATTTTAGTTGATAATTTACCGTATAATTTACGGTTTTTCAGGAGTAACGGTTGAACCTGCCTAAAATTATTTTAACTTTTTCTTTAAGCCTTTTTCTTTTAATCGGTTTGGCGGGAGTTTACAAAAAAAAGCGCGGCGACCGCCGCTTAGCGCACCTTTCTGAAAAAGTAGAGTCTAAAGCCCAGGTGGTTACGCCAGTTCCGGTCAATTCGGTTAAAAAAAACCAAAAAATAGGTTTACCGGCTGTTTCCGCAGAAGCTTTCAACCGGATGGAAGAAAATGAACGCGCTGATCTGGTCGACCGTCTTTTTGCTACCAATGAAAGCCGCCTGCCGATTGTCGAGACCATTACTTATGCCCCAAGGGTGCCCTGGATGAAGGGGCGGCCGGCCTGGCTGGCGGATTATGCCGCCCATTACAATACCACCCGCCATTTTATTGCCCGTTCCTTAAATCAAAAAATTGATTATTTTAACCAAAAGATTTTCCCTGGTGACAAGTTCAATGTTTTAAAAAAAGACGTTGAATTCTACCTTTTAGTTGATCTTTCTACGGCCAGAATGTGGTTTTATGCTTTGGATACGGCCAAAGCCGAGCGCTACCTTTTAAAAACCTATAAAGTTGGCCTTGGCCGCCGGGACTCGTTTAAGCTTTCCGGTTGTTTAACCCCGAAAGGGCGCTATCTTTTAGGTCAAAAAGTCGCCCTTTATCAGCCGAAGGTAATGGGCTATTTTCATGACCGGCAAATTGAAATGATGCGGATTTTCGGCACCCGGTGGATTCCTTTTGAAAAAGAACTGGAAGGAGCGAGCCAGAAGGCCAGGGGCCTGGGGCTGCACGGGGCTCCCTGGATTAATGACCCGGAAAAAGGCCTGATTGAAGACCGGGAGCGTATCGGCTCTTATGAAAGCGACGGCTGCATTCGGCTTTATTCCGAGGATATCGAAGAGCTTTTTGCAATTATTATTTCTAAGCCTACCGTTGTTGAAATTGTTTCAGCTTTTGCCGAAGCTAAACTGCCCGGATTTCCTGCTTCCGTCAGGGGTTTGAGGTAGATTTATGCCGCAGCCGATTTTAGCCCATGAAAAAGAGATCCATGAGTGCGAAGAGACCATTTTGCGGATTAAAAACCAAAACCTTAAAAACCCTCTTTGGAGCGGCGAAGAGATTTTACATTTGGAAAAAAAACTCGAGGAGCTGAAACAAAGGGTTTATGCTAACCTAACTCCCTGGGATCGAGTCAGTATCTCGCGCCATCCGGCCCGCCCCCATTCTTTAGACTATTTGCAGAATTTAGCTTCTGATTTTGAAGAGCTTTTCGGAGACCGCTCTTTTGCCGATGACCATGCTGTGGTCGGCGGTCTGGGCCGGATCGGCACTGAAAAAGTGGTTTTGATCGGACTGGAAAAAGGCAAAGACACGGAAAGCCGGATTTTCCGTAATTTTGGCATGGCCCATCCTGAAGGCTACCGTAAAGCTTTAAGGTTAATGCAGCTGGCAGAAAAATTTAATTTGCCGGTAGTTACTTTTTTAGACACTCCAGGGGCTTATCCGGGTTTAAGCGCGGAAGAAAGGGGGCAGGGCTGGGCGATTGCCAAAAACCTCTTTGAGATGGCCCGGCTCAAAACCCCGTTAGTCGTGGTTTTGATCGGCGAGGGCTGTTCCGGCGGGGCTTTAGGCTTGGGCGTCGGCGATAAGATCGGCATGCTGGAGCACGCGTATTATTCAGTGATTTCTCCCGAGGGCTGCGCTTCAATTCTCTGGAAAGACGCTTCAAAAAACGCCAGGGCGGCGGCGGCCTTGAAAATGCAGTCGGAAGATCTTTTGGGCTTAGGCGTGATTGATACGATTATTGCCGAGCCTTTGGGCGGTGCCCATTTAGACCCGGCTTTGGCGTACCTTAAGGTCAAAGAGTTTATTCTGCAGGCTTTGCCGGAGCTGAAGGCCTTGAGCTTAAAAGAGCTTGTGGAAAAGCGCTATCAGAAATTCCGCAGGATGGGCTTTGTTTCAAGTTAAGGTTATTTGTTTTGAAGCTGTTTTTTATCCGGCATTTTACGTCCGGTCTGTTTGTTTGGCCGATTTCTAAAAACCCACCTGAAAGCTAAATTGATCTTTGCAGTTTTTAAAATCGATTTTTAATCTTTTTAAATTATGGAAGCCGGGGTGGTTTCAAATAATCCTGAAATTAAAAAAGTGTTAACTTCAATAAATTAAGCAGTTTTTCTGGAAAACAGTTCTTTTCGGCTGTCGCCCTTTTTCCGGGCTTTGGAAAAACAGGCCTTTGTATCGTTTGGGATTTTAAATTGTTTTTAACGGTAATTTTTGGTTTTGCTTAAAGAACGGGTTTTTAAGAAAAAGTTAAGAACCTTGAGCTTGTTTTTCTATTTGGAGCTTGGTATATTACAAAGTTTAAGGTTTATTATGAAACTGCTTTTGCAAGCTGCCTTGCGCTCTTCCAAACACCGTATTTTAGCTTTTTTTACTTTGATTTTATTGATTTTTTTAACCGTGGCCAACCAGGCGGAAATGGTTTCTTTGGGCCTGATGGCCAATTCTGGAGTGGAATTTTTTTCCATGTTCGGCCGGCCGAACCGGGATTATGTTACCAAACAGGAAGTTGAAAAGGTCTGGCATAAAATTGACCGCCGGGACCGCGGCAAGATTACCCGCAAACAGGCTGCGGCTTATATGGCGAACCACCAAAAGCACAATATTTTGAACCGTATTTTATACACCCTTTCTTCGAAGTTTAATTTGCAAGAGAACCTGCTGCGTTTGGTTTTGGTCTTGGTTTTGGTTGCGCTCTTTAAGGCGGTTTTCCTTTTTTCCTCGCGCTACACCTCTCAGATGCTTTCGATTCGGGTAACCCAGGATTTAAGGCTGCAGTACTTCGAGCATATACAGTCTTTGCCGATCAGTTTTTACCAAGAGCATAATATTGGGACTTTAAGCGCCCGGGCGGTCGGCGATGCCGGACAGATCGCTTCTTCCTTAAATTCCTGCTTGACCAACTATCTGCAAACCCCTTTTACGATTTTAACCAGCCTTTTGGCCTGCTTTTATCTTTCCTGGCAGCTTTCCCTGGTGATTTTTTTCGGCCTTCCGCTGATTGTTCTTCCGGTCATTTTTCTGACCAAAAGGATCAAACAGGTCTCGCGCCAGATGCAGAAGAACCAGGAGCATTTTACTTCAGTTTTAATTGATTTTCTCTCCGGCATTCACACGATCAAGATCTTTGCCATGGAGAAATTTTCTTTAAAAAAATACCAGACACAAAATGACCGGATGGCGGATTTAGAGGGTAAAAGCGCCATGTACAGCCTGCTTACCCGTCCGGTTTTGCATTTGATTACGACTTTTTGTCTGGCCTTTGTGATTATTTTCGGACTTTATACTTTGCGGATGTCAGTGGCTCAGCTTTTGGTTTTTTGCGGACTTTTGCATCTTTTTTATGAGCCGGTGAAAAAGTTTGCCGAAGAAAACAACAATGTGCAGCGCGGGATTGTGGCGGCTGAACGGATGTTCGAAGTCTTGGATTTGACTTCCTCGATCAAAGATGCCGATGACGCCCGGTGGATCGGTTGTTTTGAAAAGAGCATCGAATTTAAAAAGGTCTCCTTCAAATACAAAGACGAATGGGTCTTAAAAGATGTTTCGTTTGTGGTTGAAAAAGGGCAGACGGTGGCTCTGGTCGGCCCAACGGGAGCCGGCAAGTCGACCATTGTCCAGCTGCTTCCCCGCCTTTATGATGTGCAGGAAGGCGAGATCTTAATCGATGGTAGCAATATTAAAACTTTTACCCAAAAATCTTTGCGCGAGCTGATTGCTTTTGTGCCCCAAAAGCCGTTTCTTTTTTATGATACGGTAGCGGAAAACATTGCTTTCGGCGTTGATTTTAAAAGAGAAGAGATCATTGCCGCTGCTAAAAAAGCTTAT
>JBAZHS010000120.1:0-4210 GCA_041652275.1 Parachlamydiales bacterium | reverse complement strand
GAAAAGTCGATTGCCCAGAGTAAAGAGAAAGAGGCTGTTTCCTACAGCCTGCCCCATCTGGGGGTTTCAGCCGGCTATACCCACATTGAAAAAACTCCCATGGGCCTTAAGCTGATCGGCCTGGGCAAGCAGGACAACTATGCGGTAGACCTAAAAGTCGCTCAGCCGCTTTACCGGGGAGGGGAGATCTATGCCGGCATTACCGCGGCCTATTTAAGCTCTCAGGCCGCCAACGAGCAGATCCGGGGCCAGGTTCAAAAGACCATCTATGATACGGTAAAAGCCTATTTTGATTTGCTGCTCGCCCAAGAGCTTTACAAAGTCCAGCAGAAAGCGCTTGTAACGGCCAGGAACCATTTAAGGGAAGTGGAGCGCAAGCTCAAAGAGGGGCTTTCTTTCAAATATGATCAGCTCAGGGCCGAGGTTGATGTTACCAATTTTGAAGCCGAGCTGATCAAACAGAAAAACCATATTAGCCTGGCTGAAGTTCTGCTTTTGAAAACAATGGGCGTTTCCTTAAAAAGCCGGGTAGCCTTGAAAGATCAGCTTCAATATGAATCGGCAGCGATGGCCTACGATGAAGCTTTAAAAATCGCTCTTTTAAACCGCTATGATGTGCTTTCGGCCGTTTTAGCCCTGGGCATCGAAAACGAGCAGGTTAAAATTGCCAGATCCGGATATCTGCCCAAGATCAACGCTTTTTTCGGCAACCAGTGGGGCCGCCGGACTAATCCGCAGACCGGCCTTTTAGATGCTTGGGGAAGAGAGTGGAATTATGGCCTTTCTTTGGAATGGCCGATCTTTGACGGCTTAAGAACCAAGGCTGCCATCTCGCGGGCCAAAGCGCAGGTGAAACAAAAAGAGTACCTGCTGGAAAACCTTAAGGAGCTGGTTTCTTTAAATGTCGAACAAGCGCTTTTTTCCCTGCAGGACGCCGATGCTTTGGTCCAATCCCAAAACCTGGATTTGAAACGCTCGGCCGAGGCGCTTAATTTAGCCGAGCTCAATTTTAAAGAAGGGCTGGCCAGCGAGCTGGTGCTTACCGATGCCTTGAGCGCTACCGTCCGTTCGGAAACACTTTACTACTCAGCTATTTATCAGCACAATTTAGCTAAGTTGAATCTGGATTTGGCAATGGGCGTTCTTTCGCCGGTCATCATTCAAAAAGATTTTTTAAAGTAATTTTTTAAGCTTTTTCGGTTAAAAAAATATTTTGAATAATTGGCGTTATTGTTGAGTTAAAATTTATTTTTTATTTAAATTTTTATAGTTTATTCGATTTAATATTCGTTTTAGTAATTTAATGAATTTGGATAATTTTAGTATCTAAAATTACTAAAAATAGGTTAAACTTTTCCCCTTAAATTAAAACTAAACAACCTTAAAAGGGGATTATGGCAATTTCGCACAATCAATGGCTTTTAAAACAGAGGCTGGTCGATCTCAGCGTAGCGGATAATTTTAAGCAGGCTTTAGGGGAATGGACAATTACCGGCGTTGAAGTGTCGGAAAGCGGCGAGCCTGCCCAAACCTGTCTGTGCTCCCATTATCCGATCAGGGAAATTTTTCATATTCACAATCCCTCGACGCATCAAACTGCTTTAATTGGCAATGTCTGCATTCAGCTCTTTGCCAAAGAGGACGATGCTGGATCAACCTGTTTCCAAAGCGCTCATAAGATTATTGAATCGATCAAAAAAATAAGGTCTGACCGCAGCTCTTCAGCGGGCCGTGAATTAATCGCTTTTGCTTATCGGGCAAAGATTATCAGTAGCTGGGAAAATGGTTTTTATAATGATGTTTGGCTTAAAAGAAGGCTTTCTTCAGCTCAAAAAGCCATTAAAACAAGAATTAACCGTAAAATGCTTTTCGGAGTGCGGCAGATTGCATACAGGATTGATGAGGTTTTTTGGAAAATTAATGCCGACAGGACCGCGTCAGCCAATCCGCAAACAATTGAAACAGCCCGCAGCAAAGGTCTTTTTCAAGAACACGAAAGCAGGTTTTATTTGGATATCTGGGCAAAAAGCTGGGATAGTTTAACCCTGGCCCAACAGCGCTGGAAACTGGCTTTGAACCATAAAATCACCAGTACGCCTGAGGTGTTTGATCGCACCTTAACTGAAGAAGGGGAGTCGGCCCTTACCGGCGCACAAAGACAAAGAGTTGTTTAAACCGTTTTAATTTAAAGTCTTTTAAAGCGGCGCTGCTTCGGCTGTTTTTGTTAAACCGGAAATTTTCTTAATGAAATGGAAAGTGCAATTCGGAAGAAGCCCTGCCGGAGAACATTTTTTTAATTTTTTCGGTATTATCTGTTTGATGGGTTTTAAAGCAAAGCCAGGATTTTTTTTCCAGGGCTTTGCTTTAAAAGTAAGAAATTTATTTTTGCCAGCGAGTTTGGTAAACTATCTCTTCAGAAACCATCCTTGTGTAAGCTTTTAGTTCAGATACATCGGTTCTGGGGAGAGAGGTTTTTTCAAAATGCCTTTCCATAAAACCAGTCGGCTGGCTTTTTCTGAACAAGAATGCCTTGAAAATTGTTTGCATCGGTAAAGAAAGCGTATCAAAAGCGATCGGCCGAACAAAAGTTCGATCAACCGCCGAGAAAAAAGGTAATTGCGAATCTTTTAAATATTCTTGAGGGGCTGTTAGCAAAAGCATTTCCAAAGCTGCCAAAGCCGGCAGTTTGTCATCCATAAAAGACGCATTGAAACAGCTTCCTATACCCTTTTCAAAGGCTTGTTTTGAGGGAAACCGGCCTTGGTTAAAAAGCGCTTCCAAAAGGCCGAAAGCAAGCAGTTTTTGCGTGTAGTCGATTTTAGCATCGGCAATCTGTTGGGTAATCTGGGTAAAAAAGCGGTCTTTAAAAGGTTCGTCCTGCAAAAGTTTTTGAAAAACTGATGTTTTGGTTAAAAAACTCCAAATTTTAAGCAGCTCTAAAACGGAAGGCTTTTCCATGGTTTTAAAATATTGAGCAAGATTTTGCGCCAGGGTTTCCGCATATAAACGGGCTTCTTCTTCGCTAAAACGGCTTAAAAATGTTTCCATTTCCGCTAGATTGCCGTCATTTGCAAGACGGCGCCCGGTAGAAAAAATTTCATAAGCATTTAAGGCCAGCGTTTCATCCTGCTGCCTTTGTTGTTCGGCATAAAGATCGCGCGCTGTAAGAGGCTGGGCGCTTCCAATAAATCCGGCAGATGAACTCATAAATAAATCTCCTGAAAAAGTTTTTGTGAAGCAAAATAGTTTAAATGAAGAATTTAAAGCAAGCGCCTTATAGACCTTTCAAAAGAACGGGGTTTTTCAGGCGCCTTAGATAAACCACAAACCCGGCTTTGGGTTTTCTTTCTTTTTTATGGCCGCCGGTTGAGTGTTCTAAAGCCTGGCCAAAGACAGTTGAAATGATATGCCGAGTTGAACCTCGTCTAGAACTGGGTTTTACGGCGCTTGCGATAAATATACCAGGGGTGGCTAGCGCTGCGGTTCTGAATGGCTAAAGGATAAGAGATAAGAAAGGAAGTATTTGGGTAATTATCCAACATAACATATATTATCAGACGTTCTAAGTCAGCTTCCCGCCCCTATGAAAAGTGTCTTTTAACTGATTTTTTGTATCTTTAAATTTGCCTCTGGCTAATAATTGCTCCCTTTTTCTTAATTGTGAGATAATTTTTAACAAAAGGAGTTTTTTTATGACCGTTAATCCACATGCCTGCGATCGGGTTTTAAACCGCCTGAAGCATTGGCCGCTTTCCCGCCAGAACGATTCGTCTATGACAATCCCTTCCCGGTCGGTTCAACTGATGAACTACAAAATAAACACCCTGATCGAAAGGCGCGATCTCAATGCTAACGGCAATGCTGAAATTCTTTTTAACCATTTGGTGAGCCCTTTTTTATGCGAAGTGTTTAACCAGAATATGGCTGATTTGCAACGACAGCTCTCCGTTACTACCGATGCCTTAAAAGTATCGGAGCTAACCACTAAAATCGAATGGTTTAAAAAACGCCCTTTCTCTTCATCCTTTGATCTTTTGGAAGCTGTTTTAGGGTTGAATTCTAAAAAGGATGTGGCCAAAGAAAAGTTTTTTGCGAATCTGCAAAGAATTTTTCAAATCTACCGGCGCCATCTTGTTCAGCCGGCGCTTCCTCCCCTGCCGCACCATGTTGCCACGGCCCTTTTTCAATAAGGACTGGTTTTTAGGAAGAT
>JBAZHS010000119.1:0-4219 GCA_041652275.1 Parachlamydiales bacterium | reverse complement strand
TAATACATCGGGCGGGATTATCATTATCGGGGTTCAAGATAAAAGCAAAGAAATACTAGGACTTAAAAATCCGCTATTAGAGGAAGAAAAATTAGCAAATGCTATTTCTGATAGCATATCTCCTTTGATAGTTCCTGAAATTGAGTTAGTGTCCTATAGGAACAAAGAGCTGTTGATTATAAGAGTACCACATGTTATTGGACCGTTTTTTTTAAAAAAAGAGGGCCTTGATCATGGAACTTATGTTCGTTTTGGTTCTACCAACAGATTGGTAGATGAAGAAATGATGGCGTCTTTAAAATTAATCGCTTCTAATCGCACATTCGATGAGCTTCCTTTTCAAGGAGAAATTGACAACGAATTGGCAAAAACAGCTTTTCAATGGGTAAAAAAAGAATTGAATAACAAAACTTATCAAATGCTCGGAATTTATACCGATCATTTTGGAAAACAAGTTCCTACTATTGGCGGTATTCTATTGTTTGGGAAAAACCGTCAAGAAAGCTTTCCAGATGCTATTGTTCGTTTGGCCTGTTTTCAAGGCAATACAAAAGAAAAAATTATTGACTCTATAGAAATTATTTCCGCGCTTCCTTTTGCCGTTTCTGAAAGTATTAAATTTATTGAAAGACATGTTTCTGTAGAAGCAAAGATTGGAAAGATTTTTAGAACAGATATTCCTCAATATCCTCCTTTTGCCATCCGCGAAGCTTTGATTAATGCTTTGGTTCATACCGATTATTCAATGAAAGGATGTCACATCCAGGTAGCAATTTTTGCTAACCGTATTGAAATTACAAATCCCGGAGGTCTGCCTTTTGGCCAAACACTGAAAAAAGCTTTGTCTGGTTATTCTCGTTTAAGAAACAGAGTAATTGGCAGAGTTTTCCGCGAGTTAAAATTGATAGAGCAATGGGGCTCAGGATTACAGAGAATTATAGAAACGTGTAAAAAAATAGGCTTGCAAGATCCCTTATTTGAAGAAGAAAACAATCAATTTAGAATTACTCTTTTTTCCTCAAGAAAAACAAAAGTTTCCATGAATGTTTGGGAAAAGAAATTAGTTGATTATTTGCAAGCAAATGCATCTATTAAACCTCAAGAAGCGGCAAAATTATGGAAAATTTCTGATAGAGCTGCTAGAAATCGTCTTAAAAAAATGATTGTAGGTGGTTTTATTGTACGTATTTCAACTTCTGAAAAAGACCCCTATTCAATATTTGTTTTAGCAGAAAAATATTTAGAAAATGATTCCAATTAAAAGTTCTGTATAATTGACCCCCAAAAATGGATCAGTGTATTTGTTAGTTTCTGCTAATCTATCAGGCCAAAAGGAGGGCCAAAAGATGAAGCAGAACAGAAGCTCCGAATTTAAGTAACCCTAGAGGTTCTTCAAGAAGACCGTCCTTTAAATGACATAGCCAGAGAATACGAAGCTCATCCCATTCAGGTGGGCCAAGAAAAAAACAGCTACTGGAACAAGGAAAAGAACTTTTTGCTGATAAAAGACGCAAAGAAAAAATGGTTTTATTTTTTTCGTTTGTCCTTTAACCAACCTTTGGCACAAGTCAGGATCAAGCTGATGGAAGTGGAAAGAGAGCTCAAAGACTTAAACATCGCTCCCTACGATCACAAAAAGATCGATAAAAAAATAGGCCAGCTGCTGCTGCGCCTATTTCCTTAAAGCGCTCTTGTAAAGCTTGTTTAATTCTGCCATTTTGCCCTTTCTTCCCAAGAAACAAGAAATTCATCGCTTTGATCTTCCAAGAATTTGCAGATTTTAATTCTTGAACCTCTCCATGGCTAAAGCCCAGGGATGGCGTCACATCTTTCGTTCATTGAAAACGGTTACAACCGTTTTCAATCAATAAAGGCCAGCTTGGAAATTCTCAAATCGACTACTTTCGGCTTAAAACAGACATAAGCTCCCAAACCGCTTTTGTTTTTCAGCTGTTTTTCATAATCCAGAAGCATTTTTTTTCTCAATTCCAAATAATTGGCTAGCTGTTTTTCCATCTCTTCAGGGCTCAGCCGTAAAATCCGGGGAAAGACCAGCACCCGCAAAGTCTGATCGCTTTTCCATACCAGCTCTTCGTCCAAAACCAGCACCACCTCCCTTTTACCGAAGCTTTTGGAAAACGCCGCAGAAGCATCGATCCGTTTAACCTTCAGGTTCAAAACTTCCAGGGTCTTTAACAGCTTCAGGGCCAGTTGCAGATTCGGGCTCTCGAAGGGCTCCGCCGGAAATTCTTTGAGCGTTTCCAGCTCCGGGATGTCCAGGTAGATCTCCGGCAGGTTTTTAGGAGGAAAAAAGGGAAAGAGCGGAAAAAACGAGCCTTTTTTATCAATCGCCACATTAGGGTAGTCGGCCAGATGGGCGATCGGCTCTTTCAATGTATAGTCGACATAGACAAAAGAGGGCCGGATTTTTTTAACTGCAGCTTTTTTGACAAGCGGGCTTTGCAAAAGCTTTTGCAAAGCTTTTTTCTCATCAAAATCAAAATAGCTGACCGGGCGGTCCTCCGAAAGGCCCAACAGCTCGGCCAGATACATGGTCTTGAGCGCTTCCGTCTGCGGCCCAGTCTGCACGATCATTTTAATCTGGTATTTCTCGCCTCTTTCCAGCTTTTGGTACCAATAGTAGCCGGCGCCAAGCAGGGCCGCAAGCACAGCCAGGGCCGTCAGCGTTAAAAAAAAACGCCTGAGCGCTCTTTGAAAATGGACCCGGGAAGAAACCATTTTTTTCCCTGTTTTTAAATTCAAAACCCTGTTTTTTCCTTCCCCATCGTAAAGCCGAAAGAAAAAAACCGCAACCGCTTAAAACTTTTTAACCGCCTTTAAAACCGCCCGGCCATCTTGGGGAATATCGCCGGCGCCCAAAAAAAGATAAATGGCCCTGGTTTTTTCTTTTTGCAGCCGGGAAATTAAAAAAGGTTTTAAACGCGGCCTGGGCACATAAAAAACCCCGGCCTGCCGGGCTTTAAGCGCTTCGGCCAGCTTGCAGGAATCCACACCCGCAAGGGGCTTTTCCGCCGCCGCATAAATATCCGTAATGATCAACCGGTCAGCCTGCCCAAAAGCTTCCTGGAATTCTTTAAAAAGCGCCTTGGTGCGGGTATAGCGATGAGGCTGAAAAACGCAGACCAAAGGCCTCTTGGGCCAAGCCTTTTTAATCGTCTTTAAGACCGCCCGGATCTCCGTCGGATGGTGGCCATAGTCCTCAAAAAAGAGCGTTTCGCCCTTATGTCCCATCTTTTCCAGCCGGCGTTTTACGCCGGGAAAACTTTGCAAAGCCCGGCGCAGGGCTTTTTCTTCGACGCCCAGGCTTAAGGCCAGCCCGAAAACGGCCAGCGAGTTTAAAACATTATGCTCGCCCATCAAGCGGACCCTGACCCTCTCAAAAGACCGGCCGGCCCATTCGATCCGATAGCTGACATAGCCGCCGCCGCTTTTGATTTCCCGGGCCCTCAGCTCGGCTGCTTTTTGCAATCCATAGCTGATCCCGGGCGGCTTCAGTTTTCTTAAAAAAGGATCCTCGCAGCACCAAAAAAGGTTTTGTTTAAGGCTGATCCCATCCAAAAAACGCCTAAAACCGCCGTGCAGTTCTTCCAAAGAGCCCCAGTAATCCAGATGGTCCGCCTCGACATTGGTAACAATCGCCCCCAGCCCTCCGTAATTTAAAAAAGAGCCGTCGCTCTCGTCGGCTTCCGCAACAAAATAATCTCCCCCGCCCCAGCCGGCATTTTTTCCTTGTTTGCCTAAAATTCCGCCAATGCTGTAACTGGAAGAAAAACCGGTTTTTTTTAAGACATACGCCAAAAGGGCGCTGGTAGTGGTCTTGCCGTGAGTGCCGGCCACCAGCAAAGCCTTCTTGGCCTTTAAAAACTCCGCTAAAAGCTGTGAGCGGTGGCACAGCTTAAGCCCTCTTTTTTTCGCTTCCAAAAGTTCCGGGTTGTTCAGATCGATGGCCGTTGAAAAAACCACCACTTCCGCCTGCGCCGGAATCTGTTCTTTTTTATGCCCCAGAAAAACCCGGGCCCCCGCTTTTTCCAGCTGTTTTAAAAGCCCTGAAAAACCCCGATCCGAACCGCTCCCGTCTTACCCTGGAAAAGCAAAAGCCAGGCTAAAGAACTCATGCCGATGCCGCCAAGGCCGATAAAATGGTAATTTTTTTCTTCCAGAAACATCCTTCCTCCTTAAAACGCCGGCAAAAAAACCG
>JBAZHS010000118.1:0-4243 GCA_041652275.1 Parachlamydiales bacterium | reverse complement strand
CAAAATACGAAATGCTTTTGGAACTCTTGCAGACCCTGGTCGAAGGCGGACATAAAACGGTCATCTTTTCCCAATACACCCAGATGCTCAAGATCATGCAAGCCGATTTTGAAGAAAGAAGGATCCGCTTCTCTTATCTCGACGGATCTTCCAAAGACCGTTTGGAGATTGTCAAGGAGTTTAACCAAAATAAAGAGATCAAGGTCTTTTTGGTCTCGCTCAAAGCCGGGGGGACCGGCCTTAATATTACCGGCGCCGATACGGTTGTCCACTACGACATGTGGTGGAATCCGGCGGTGGAAATGCAGGCCACAGACCGGGTGCACAGAATCGGGCAGACCAGGTCGGTTTCCTGCTATAAGCTGATCACCTTGAACACGATCGAAGAAAAGATTCTGGAAATGCAGAAAAGGAAAAAAGGATTGGTCAAAAAGGTTGTTAGCTGTGATGATGAGGCTATCTCCAGATTGACCTGGGAAGAAGTTTTGGAGCTTTTGCAGACTTGAAAAAACAGGTTTTTTCATTAACTGAGTTTTGAAAAGAGCCAGATAAAAGTGGTTTTCTTAAGCCCGGGTTTGCTAAGCTTTTGATAAAAGTTGTACTTATAAGGGTGTGGTTTTTTTATGATGACGAAAACTAAAAAGCGTTTTGATTTGAAAGACCTGATTGCCAAGGGCCGCCAGATGGCCATAGATAATTTTTCACAGCTCTCCGGGCTTTTTTCTTCCGATATCGGCATTGACCTTGGCACGGCCAATACCCTGGTCTATGTTAAGAACAAGGGCATTGTGCTGGCCGAGCCGTCGGTAGTAGCCGTTGATTCTTTGACCGCGGAGGTTCTGGCCGTCGGCCATACGGCCAAGGCCATGCTGGGCAAGACTCCCCGAAAAATCCATGCCGTGCGCCCGATGAAGGACGGAGTGATTGCCGATTTTGAAATTGCCGAGGGCATGCTGAAAGAAATTATCCGCCGGGTTACTCCGGCCCGCAGCCTTTTCCGTCCCAAGATCCTGATCGCCGTTCCTTCCGGAATTACCGGAGTGGAAAAAAGGGCTGTGGAAGATTCCGCTCTGCACGCCGGCGCCCAGGAAGTGGTCTTAATTGAAGAGCCGATGGCGGCGGCCATCGGTGTTGATCTGCCGGTCCACGAGCCTTCGGCCAACATGATTATCGACATCGGGGGCGGAACCACCGAGATTGCCATCATTTCGCTTGGCGGCATTGTGGAGTCCCGCTCATTAAGGATTGCCGGCGACGAGTTCGATGACTGCATTATCAACTATATGCGCCGCACTTATAACCTGATGATCGGTCCCAAGACCGCAGAAGAGATCAAGATCAGCATCGGTTCGGCCTATCCGCTGGGCCACAACGAGCTGGAAATGGAAGTCAGGGGTCGGGACCAGGTAGCCGGGCTGCCTTTGACCAAACGCATCAATTCGGTCGAGATCCGCGAATGCCTGATGGAGCCGATCCAACAGATCATTGAAAATGTCAAGCTTACCCTGGAAAAATGTCCTCCGGAGCTGGCGGCCGATCTGGTTGAAAGGGGTATGGTCCTGGCCGGCGGCGGAGCCCTTTTAAAGGGAATTGACAAAGCGCTGATCAAAGAGACCGGGCTGCCGGTTTTTGTTGCCCCCAATCCGCTTTTGGCCGTTTGCCTTGGCACCGGCAAGGCCCTGCATTATCTGGAAAAGTTCAAAAAAAGAAAAAAATCTTAAAGCTGATGCGCCTGCTTGTCCAAAGAGTTAAACAGGCTTCGGTTAGCGTTCGCAATGAACTGGTCGGCTCGATCGGTCCGGGGCTTTTGGTTTTTTTGGGCGTTTTGGATTCCGATAGCGAAATAGAGCTGAATTATCTGGCCCGTAAGCTGGTCAAATTAAGAATTTTTTCTGATCTTCAAGACAAGATGAACCTTTCCGTTCAGGATATTCAAGGCGGGATTTTACTTATTTCCCAGTTCACCCTTTTTGCCGATTGCCTTTCCGGCAACCGGCCCTCGTTTTTTAGAGCCGGAAAACCGGAAAAGGCCCAAAAGCTCTATGAGCTGTTCTTGGAGGTTTTAAAAAAAGAGGGGGTTAAAACTGCTTCCGGCGTATTCGGCGCTTCGATGCAAGTCGAGCTTATTAACGATGGTCCGGTGACCCTGATCATTGATTCCAAATAGAAAAATTATGGCGTTAACTTAAAAAAAAACGGGTAATTTAGGTGCATTTTAATTTCCCGAACATTTCATTTTTTTTTAAACTTTCCATCTTTTAAAAATTATTTTAACCTAAGAATTAATTTTAGCTTTTTCAAGGAGCCGAAAATGAGGTTTTTTTTTATTTTTCTCGTATGGTTTTCCACAGGTTTTTCCAAAGAGTATTTTTCCGAAAGGCTGCACCAGGGCTGGCAGCAGACCTTTGAGGTAAGCCGCTGGCTTGTGCAAAAGGAAAGCCCCTTTCAAAAAATCCAGCTTTTTGAAAATCCCCTTTTCGGCCGGGTGCTGGTTTTAGACGGAATTGTCCAGATTACCGAAAAAGACGAGTTTGTTTATCAGGAGATGCTTTGTCATGTGCCGCTTTTTGCCCATGGCCGGGCCAAACGGGTTTTAGTCATCGGCGGCGGGGACGGCGGCATTTTAAGGGAAATTTTAAAACATCCGGAAGTGGAAAAGGCGGTCTTGGTGGAAATCGACGGCGAGGTGATCGAAGTGGCAAAAAAATACCTGCCGGAAATCTGCGGCGGCGCCTTTGAAGATCACAGGGCCCAGGTGCTGGTTGCCGATGGAATTGATTTTGTCAAAAAAACCCAAGAAACTTTCGATGTGATTATCATCGATACCACTGATCCCGTTGGACCGGGAAAAACGCTTTTTTCCGAAGATTTTTTGGCTTCCTGTAAAAAGGTTTTGGCCCCAGAGGGGATTTTAACCATTCAAAACGGTGTTTTTTTTCTGCAAAAAGAAGAGCTTAAAGAGACTTTGCAGCGTCTGAAAGCCCATTTTAAACAGGCGGCTTTTTACACGGCAGCCGTGCCGACTTATGTCGGCGGCGCCATGGCCTTTGGCTTTGCTTCAGATGATGAAAAAAGTTTTAGGATCGAAGAAAAGGTTTTGCAAAAAAGGCTTAAAAAATTCGGCGGCAGCTTAAAGTACTACACTCCCGGAATACATAAGGCCTCGTTCGCGCTTCCGCTTTGGGTGGAAAGTTATCTTGCCGAAAATGGCTAAAAACAGCCGGATGGTCAAAAGTCTGAACTAACGATTAATCAGCCTGCTTTTAACGGTTTAAATTAGATTTTTTGAATAAAATTACAAGCTTAAAAATTTAAACCAGTTGAAATCTTGGTTTTTTAATCCGGCCTATCTGGAAAAAAGCTCTTCTTGAGAAAAGAAAAAAGCAATTTCTTCTTGGGCAGTTTCCGGGGCGTCGGAGCCGTGGACGGAATTCTTATCCAAAGAGAGGGCAAAATCAGCCCTGATAGTGCCTTTTTCGGCTTTTTGGGGGTTGGTGGCGCCCATGATCTGGCGGTTTAAAGCGATGGCATTTGGGCCTTCCAAGACCTGGACCAGGATCGGGCCTGAGCTCATATAGCTTGTCAATTCTTCGTAAAAAGGCTTGGCTTGGTGCACGGAGTAAAAGGCCTGGGCCCTTTCTTTGGTCAGACGGACCATTTTGGCGCCGATGATTTTTAATCCGGCTTTTTCAAAGCGCTCTAAAATTTGGCCGATCAGATTTCTTGCTACGGCATCAGGTTTGATAATTGAAAGCGTCCGTTCCATTTTTTTACTCCTTAAACTGAAAAAGATGCTATTATAGGCCAAAAAGACTTCTTTGCAAAGGGTAAAAAGATGGATTTTCCGGATCTGGGGGCTGTGAAAAAAATTTTGGTCATTAAGCTGCGCTCGCTTGGCGATGTGCTGCTTTCAACGGCCCTTTTTCCGGTTTTAAAAGACCGTCTGCCGCAGGCCCTGATTGATGTGTATGTCTATGAAGAGGCCAGGGGTCTTTTGGAAGGCAATCCCTTTTTAAACGGGATTATGACCTTTGATCAAAAGTGTAAAAAGCAAGGTTTTTGGGCCAGAGGGAAAAAAGAGTTGGAGCTTTTGCAAAAGATCAGAAAACAAAAGTATGACCTGGTAATCAATCTGACTGAAGGGGACAGGGGTGCGATTGCAGCCCTGGTTTCCCGGGCTTTTTTGCGTTTGGGCTTGAAAGGGGGAAAGCTGGAGTGGGCCTACACCCATTTAACCAAAATC
>JBAZHS010000117.1:0-4249 GCA_041652275.1 Parachlamydiales bacterium | reverse complement strand
TTTCGGATAAAAAGTCTGGTGGTTGACGCCCATGACAAATGTGGGCAGCGGATCTTTGGCAGGAGCAGACAAAATGACTCTTTTAGCCCCGGCCGCAAGGTGCTTCTTGGCTTCTTCCAGTTTGGTAAACCGGCCGGTGCATTCGATCACATAGTCGATTTTGAGCTCTTTCCAGGGCAGTTTGGTCGGGTCTTTTTCAGCGAAGACCCGGATTTTTTTACCGTCGATCACCAGTTCTTTTTCCGTATGGGAAACTTTTTTTTCAAAACGGCGGTGAACGGAATCAAACTCTAAAAGATAAGCCAGATTATCCGGAGCGACCAGATCATTGATGGCCACAATTTCCAGATCCGGGCGTGAAAAAGCAATTCTGAAAGCCAAACGGCCGATTCGGCCGAAACCATTGATCGCTATTCTTGTTACCATACCCTTTCCCCCTCTCTTGTTCTACTTTTTTGTAATAATAGACGAGAGGTCAAAAAAATGCTACTAGACTAATTCAATCAGGCACTTGGGAGCTCTGTCTCCCACACGCTCAGAACTTTTCATGATCCGGGTATAGCCGCCAGCTCTGGTTTGAAAACGCTCTTGAATCTCGGAAAAAAGTTTTTTCAGGACCTTGCGGTCGAAATTATAAGCCGCAAGATTGCCTTTTTTAGCCGCTTTAGCTTCTTTGATCGTCAAGGTATTGTATCTAAGGTGCAAAAGCGCCGCAGCCTGGCGGCGGGAAGCTAAAGTGCCGGTTTTGGCCAGCTCAATTAACTTTTCCGCATGGCGCCGGAGCTCCTTAGCTTTGGTTTCGGTAGTTTCAATCCGTTCGTGTTCAAAGAGCGCTTTTAAAAGGTTGGCGATCATCGCCCGGCGATGGGCAGGACGGCGGCCGATTTTAAAGGTGTGCTTCTTGTGTCTCATGCGTCTTTTCCTACTTTTTCTTCTAGAAACTGTTTAATAATCGTTTTCACGTTGTCAACGGAAATGTTAAACTTGCTTAAGTCCATGCCTAAAGAAAGTCCCATTTCCGAAAGCTTCGACTTAATTTCCGTCAGCGACTTTTTACCGAAATTCCGAAACTTCAGCATCTCGCTTTCCGGCATAACGACCAGCTCGCCGATGGTCTCAATATTGGCGCCCATCAGGCAGTTGGTCGAGCGCACAGAAAGTTCAATCTCGCTGATCTTCAGGGCTAATTTGTTCAAAAGCTCTTCACGGTCTTTATTGGTCTCTTCTTTTTCCTGCTCAAAGGTGATCGCATAATTCTTCAGATAATCAAAGATCTGGAAATGCTGCAAGGTGATCTGGGTGGCAAAAGAAAGCGCTTCCTGCGGAGTGATCCGTCCGTCGGTCGTCACTTCCAAAACCAGCCGGTCGTAGTCCGTATCCTGGCCGACGCGGGTATCTTCGACAAAATAGTTGACCAAAGTCACAGGAGAATAGGCCACATCCAAAACAATCTCGTCGTTTTTCTTGTTTTGGACCTGGATTCGCTCTGAAGGCACATAACCGCGGCCAAAACCAACCCTAAAATCAATTTTTTTACGGAAAGGCTTGGTGACCGTTAAAATATGCAAGTCCGGGTTTTGCAGTTCAAATTGCGATTTGCCGATAAACTCTTTCAGGGTGACCTTATAAGCGCCGCCGGCCTTTTCAATCTGGGAAGCCGGGATTTCCAGGGTGTGGGAAAATTCCACTGTCGAGCGCGAATATTCCACCTGGTCGGTAGGCAGATAGCGCAGTTTGGCGGTTTTTAAGTTCAAGACAATATAAGTCATGTCTTCCAAAACGCCTTCAATGGCCGTATATTCGTGAGGCACCCCTTCCAGGCGCACTGAAACCAAAGCCGGCGCCTCCAGGGCAGTCAGCATAACACGCCGAAGGGCGTTGCCTAAAGTGTGCCCAAAGCCCCTTTCAAAAGGCTCGGCGACAAAACGGGCGTAGTTCTTGTCTGTTTTGATCTCTTCAATTTTGATCTTTTCTGGCATTTCAAACTTGCCATACTTAATTGCCATTTTTTTACTCCTCAAAAATTTTAAACACGGCGGCGCTTGCGGGGGCGGCAGCCATTATGGGGCACAGGGGTTTCATCGCGAATGGTCGTAATCACAATACCGGAACTCTGGATCCCGCGGACTGCCGACTCGCGGCCGGCGCCAGGCCCTTTTAAATTGACTTCGCACTCTTTCATACCAAAATTCATCGACGCTTCTTTAGCCGCTTTCTGGGCTGCTACGGTCGCAGCAAAAGCCGAAGACTTGCGGGAGCCTGAAAAATTACAGGTGCCGGCAGAAGCCCAGGTCAATACATTGCCGGCCAAATCGGTAAAAGCCACGGTTGTATTGTTAAATGTGGCCTTGACATGGGCAATGCCCATCGGTACGGTCCTGGCAGCTTTGCGTTTGACTCTTTTGACGACGCCCTCTTTGGCTTTTTCCGTCTGTTTCTCTTTTTGTTTTTGTTCTTTTCCCAAGGCTAACTACTCCTTAAATTTTTTTGTTGGCAACGGTTTTCTTGCGGCCCTTGCGGGTCCTGGAGTTCGTCCGGGTCCTTTGACCCCTGACCGGCAGGCCCAAACGGTGGCGCAAACCGCGATAGCTGTGAATATTGATTAAACGCTTGATGTTGTTCTGCACTTGCCGCCTCAGGTCGCCTTCCACTGCATACTGGGAAGTTAACATGGCGTTTAGTTTGGCAATCTCGTCGGAAGAAAGCTCGCGAGCCTTTTTATCGGGATTGAGGCCCAGCTCGGCAATAATTTTCTGCGAAAGCGTCCGGCCGATGCCGTAAATGTATGTTAAACTGATTTCCAATTTTTTATTATCCGGTATGTCCCGGCCAATCACTCTAACCATTGTTTCCCTTATCCTTTTTTAGCTCATTATTTTAGCACAAAAAGCTTTGTAAATAAAATTAATTCTTTTTTTTAGTTTTTAACGTCCCGTCAAGCGGCCTTTTTTCATAAAACCTTCATAGCGTTGCATTAACAGATGGGACTCGATCTGTTTCATGGTGTCCAGGATCACGCCGACCAAAATCAGAAGCGAAGTGCCGCCGAAAAAATGGGAGATCCGGTGATCGACATTCATCAGCTTGCTCACAATCATGGGGAAAATGGCGATCAGGGCAAGAAAAATACCGCCGAGCAGAGTAACCCGGCCCATAGTGCTATGTAAAAAATCCTCAGTCGGCTTGCCCTGCCGGATGCCTGGAACAAAAGCCCCGTTCTTCTTCATGTCCGAGGCAATCTGTTCGGGATGGAACTGGGTGGCGGTCCAAAAGAAAGTGAAGAAAAGGATCAGTCCAATATAACAAACGGTATAAGCCCAGCTGCCCGGCACTAACATACTGGAAACACGGCCCAGCCAAGAACCGGAGCCTAAAAACTGGCCGACGGTCGCCGGAAACATTAAAATGGAAGCAGCAAAAATCACCGGAATTACGCCGGCGTAGTTGATCTTTAAGGGCAGATAGGAATTGCCCTGCGACGCACCCACAACCGGCCGTCTGGCGTACTGAAGGGGAATCTTCCTTTGGCCCTGGATCACCAAAATCGTGCCGATGATCACCAAAACAAAGACTAAAATTAAAACCACCAAAGAAGAAAAGCTAAGATGGCCCGCTTCCTGCGATTCTAGGTTCAGCTGTTTGATCACCGAGCCGATCGTGGAGGGCAAAGAAGATAAAATGCCCAGGGTAATAATCAAGGAAACACCGTTGCCGACCCCCTTTTCCGAAATCCTTTCGCCAACCCACATCAGAAAAAGCGTTCCCGTCGTCATGGTCAGCATCACCGTTAAATAAAAAAGCCAGGGCAGGCCCATAAACTGGACATCCATAAACTCGGAAATGATCAGGCCGTGGGCGGCCGAGTGCAGGTGAGTAACCAGATATTTGGCAAAAAGCGCCGATTGAAAAAGAGCCAGGGCCATCGTGCCCAAACGGGTCCATTTGCCGATCTTGCGCTTGCCCATCTCGGGATTTTCTTTCATCTCCCTTTGGATCGAGGGCACTAGGGCGACCAAAAGCTGCAGGATGATCGAAGCGGAAATATAGGGCATGACGCCAAGGGCCGTGACCGTCATTTGGGCAAAAGCGCCGCCCGAGAACATGTCCATCATCTGAAACAGGTTCTGGGAGCCGCCGGTCGCCTGGCGGAACATCATCGCCGCAGCCTCGGCATTAATGCCGGGAACCGGCACCGCTGCGCCGATGCGGCAGACAACAAGCAACAGCAGGGTCACAATGACTTTTTGCC
>JBAZHS010000116.1:0-4269 GCA_041652275.1 Parachlamydiales bacterium | reverse complement strand
GAAAAGTCCTCCGGCGGGAAAGGGGATCAATCTGATAATTGAGAAAAGCTTTTGAAATCAGCTTTTCTTTTAAGAGATTGCCGGAAAGGTCGTATTCTAAAAAATCATGTTCGTAAAGAGGTGAAGAACCCTGTTTCCTAATCGCCTTGCGCAAATAAAGCGCGTCGTACTGGTATTCCAAAGACAAATTAAAAGGAGCTGCAGAGCTTAGGGAAATCTTTCTGCCCAGCCGGTCGTAAAGAGAGCAGAGCAGATAGCCACTGGCCAGCTTTTCTTCTAAAAGATGCCCCTGATCATCGAGAACTCTTTGGGTCGTTTGATTGGTATTTAAGTCTGTTGCTTTCAGAAGATAGTCTAGCGGATCATAAGTGTAGGCATAGTGAATAGAACGATCGGAAGAAGCAAGTGTGATTCTGCGGCCCAAAGGATCATAGGTATTAAAAAGGATCACGCCATCCGGTTTCTGGATTTTTTCTAAAAAGCCTTTCGGAGTATAGGAGTAAAGGGTAATTTTCGGGGAAGCGGACTTGGCGTCTTCGATTTGGCTAAGTTGGCGGTTTAAAGCATCATAGGTCTTTTTCAAAAGGGACTGACGGACCAGCTTGCCCTGAGAGAAAATGGTGTTTAGAAACTCGCTCAGATTGCCGTTGCCATCATAGTATTTCTCATGCAAAAGCAACCTTTTTTCCTTAAATTTTTCTAAACTCGCCAAACGGTTAAAAGCATCAAAAGTCTCAAAAGTAATTAAACCGACAGGATCAATTGTCGTTTTACGAAGGACGTTTTGGTTCAGCTGGTTTTTAAAATTTTCGTCATATTCGATTTTGGTGGAATTGCCCAAGGCATCGGTTTTTTGAATCAGACGGTCAAAACCATCATAAAAAAAGCGTTCCGTCTGCTCTTTTCCCTGAACAAAGCGGGTAGCAGCCGTGCGGTTGCCATCTGAGCCATACTGGTAGGCCTCTTTAAAAAGAACCCTTCCTTCCGGATCTTCTTTACGTTCTTCGGTCACACGGTCTAAAAGATCTCTTTCATAGATGATGGTCAGGTTTTTTTCCGGGTTATGCTTGATCTCTTTAAATAAACGGCCCAGGGCGTCGTAAACATAGGTAGTTTTTTCCAGATTGTTTTCTTCTTGGATTTTTCTGCCGGCATAATCATAGCTGTAAGCGGTGAGATTGCCGGCGGCATTTCGAAAGGAAAGCTCGTGAAAGGCGTTGTAAGTATGGCTCTCTTCTTTTAACAGCCTGCCATCCGGTGCGTGAATATGCTTGCAAGTCAGCCGTCCCAAAGCATCATAAATATAGCTTGTCAGATTGCTTTCCTGGTCAACGGCCTGTTCCAGAAGGCCGTTTTTATAATAATAAAAGGTTTCTTTGGTCCCGTCCGGGTACAGAATGGAAAGCGGTTTCCCGTAAAAGTTATAGGTGGTTTTTTTTACATTGCCGTTGGCATCGGTGGTTTCAATTTTACGGCCAAGAACATCGTATTTGATTTTTTCTTGGGGGGTGAAAATTTGAGAAGCACTTGAAAAAATCCGGGGATGGCAAATTTCAATGGGATGTCGATAATGATCATAAACATATTTTGTTTCCGTCCCAAACTGGTCGGTCTTAGCAAGAAGATTGCCTTGATGGTCATAGGCATAAGCAAAAGCATGCTTTAAGCCACCGGCTATTTTTTCTTCTAAAATTAAGTTTCCCGCCTGGTCGTAAGTTTTTTTAATTTGGTATTTTTTTCCGCAAGGCTGCTCTTTTTTGAGCTCTTCATTGAAGGTGTAATCAAAGGTCGCTATCTGTCCCAAGGGATTGCTTTTTTTGATTGCCAAGCCCTCAGAATTGTATTCGGTTGCAATGGCGTAGCGAAACTTATTATTGCTGTCATAGATTTCCTCTTTGATTACTTCAGCTTTCGCCGAATAGCTATATTTGGTTTTTTTAAGGAGAATTTCGCGTTGGGAGGATAGGTCCAGAGCTAATTCTTCTTTAATTTCCGGCAGGTTATAAGCAGGGTGGGATTTTTTGGGATAAATTCTGGTGATTTTTCTTTCGCTTACGCTTGTTAAATTATCAATGGAAGGAGAGCTTCCGTCGTCGGTAATTTCACAAACGCAAATATGATCAGGATCATAAAGAAAAAAATGGCGGATGAGCAACCGGCCCCTGTCAAAAATAAATTTTTTGGCAATTAAATCAGTGCCGGGGAGATATTCATAGGTGATTTTAAAATGGTTTTCATCTTCTTTTGAAAGCGGCAGATGGTGTTCATTATAGGTATGCTGGTTTTTAAAAGTTTCACTGTTGTTTCTGCCGGTTAAATTACCCGAGATGGTTTCTTCCAAAACATTGCCTTTGAGGCCGTCATAAGCAAAGATCCGCTCAAAAAGCAGTTCTTGGTTTTCATTAAGATACCGCTTGCGGGCTAAATTTTTATGCTCGTCCCAGATAAATTCTGTTCTGTGATGCAGCTGGCTGCTGGTTAAATAGTCGATCCGGCTTAAATAAAAATCGCCGGAGAAATTAAAAAAAATCTGGTTTCCGCCATATTCTTTGACATGACAGACGCAGTTTTTGTTTTTAAAGGCTTCTTTTGCTTGGTCGAACTTGCCTAAAAGATAGGATAGTTCGTATGCGGGAACAAGGCCTTTTGCCGTGGGCTTCCAGAGGGTTTTAACTCTTCCGCAAACAGGATCGGAAGCTTTTAATTTTTTTTTCTGAGGCTGATAATAATCAATTTGGACAGCTCTTCCCTCCGGAAAGAAAAGATGGTTGGCCAAAGGAGCTCTCATTTGATCGAGATAATTATATTTTTTTTCTCTTCTTTCCGCATGCCGATTGGAATAGCCGGAATCATACGACCATTTTTCTTTTTCAAAAGAACTTTCCAAGCGTTCAAAATAAAAACGGTTGTGGGCGTGGTGGGAAGAAGGGGGATTCCAAAACCGGTAATTTAACTTTCGTCCATCCGAGGTTGTGACAGAGAAATCGCGGCTTTTACTGCCTTTATCGCCTAAATAATGAAATTGCAAGGAAGCATAAACCTGATAGCCGGCGGGATTGTGCGTTTCAATCGAAGCGAGACGCTGCTGATCATCATAAGAATATAAAACCAAGTTGCCGTTAGGTTTTTTTTCCCGGTCAAGCAGGAAACGGTGAAAGTTTCCGTTTTGAACATTCCGATCGAAAATTTTCTTTTCGTTGACCGAACGGTAATGGCGCAAGGTTCCGTCAGCGCAGAAAAACTCTATTTCAGTATTATTTGGTTTTCCCAGATCTTTTACTGTAAAATAATTGTTGCGGTAATTGACCCTTCCCGACAAAAGGCCTTCTGTTAAGCGGGGCTCAAAGGGTTTTTTCTCAAAGTTGGCAATATAGGAAACTGAGCCCTTTAGTTTTTTAAAATCTTTGGGGGCTTTGGAATAACGGACTGAGGCCCCCGAAGGTTCCTGGCCAAAGGCAAAAATCTGATTCGGTTCAATTTTTAAAAGCAAATGGGGGAAAAATTCCAAACCGCCTGCGTAGTCCGAGGTGTCGATTGTATGGTAAAAACGTTTTAAAATCAGAGGTTCGGCTCCCTTGACGATCAGATCTTCTTTGACCCAATAAAAAGCTCCGTTCAAGACATTGACGCAGCCGTCTAGCATGGTTTCTTCTTCAAGCACAATCTTGGCGTCAAAATCAATCAAAGAGCCGAAAAGGGAACCAAGCAAGCTCAAAAAAAATAAAATTGCCTTCATATTAACTCAAAAAAATTTTAAACAGTTTTTTACAAAAAAAACTTTTTTACAAGAGTTTTATTCTGCAGTATCAAACTGAAAAAAATAGATTTTCTAATGAGCTAATCGATAGTAATTTAGAACTGCGGTGTGGAAATTTGCCATAAAATCAAGAACCAAATCAAATCTGTGCTCCTGATAGCAGGCCGGCTGCCGGGCAGATTTTTTCGCTGGCGCTTTTTTAAAAAAAATCGAAATAATGGTTTTTTTGAGGAGGATGAAAAAATTATGCGCGGCAGTTTTTTTTTGAATTTTACCGATGCTTATCTTGGGCGGGTGCTGATCAGTCTTATCAGCTTGGTTCAGTTTTTCCGTCCGCCTAAAAAAGCACCGGCGGTTCCGAGCGCAATTTTAATCATCAAGCTTTCGGCTTTGGGCGATACCATCCTGCTGATTCCGGCCCTGCGCGAGCTGAAAAGAACCTATCCTTCGGCCAAAATGACTTTTTTAGCGACTGCAGTCAATTATGAGGCGGCCAAAGCCTGTCCCTATCT
>JBAZHS010000115.1:0-4304 GCA_041652275.1 Parachlamydiales bacterium | reverse complement strand
TGGAAAGCAAAGCAAGTTTGCCAAAACTTCTGCCCGAAAAGTTTTTCCAAGAAGGCTATGTGGTCTTGCATCCCGGCTCCGGCTCCGGTCTGAAGGCCTGGGAAGAAAAAAAATGGTTGGAGCTGGCGCAAAAACTTTCCCGAAAGGGTTGTTTGCTGGTCTTGACCGGCCAGGGCCCTAAAGAGCTGCTTTTCCTTCAGAAACTGGAAACGGCGGCTGAAGTTGCCAAAGAGCCAGGAGCGGTTAATCTTGGCGGCCGTTTGAATTTAAACCAGCTGCAGGCGATTGTACAGGGGGCACGGGCGGTGGTTTGCGTTGATTCCATGATCGCCCATTTGGCCGGCGCCTGCGGTGTGAAATCGTTCATTTTTTTTAACGGTCTGAACAATTACCGCCACTGGACCCCTCCTGAAAGCGCCTGTCCGGTTTTTAAAAAACTTCCCTGCTTTCCCTGCTATCGGCGCCGGGGCTGTTTGGAGATGGGCTGTTTAAGCCGGATCGAAACGGCAGATTTTTGGCAGAAACTGGAGGCTGTTTGCAAAAAACAGCGAGCTTGTTTTTGACGGAAAAAGACAGTGTTTTTTTTTGGTGAAAAACAAGACGATGAATTTTAGCAATTGCCAAACCGCCAAGCCGGTTTTTTTTTAAAATGCTTTCGAAGACAGTGGAAAAAAACCGAAGAAAGCCTTTCCAAGAATTGAGCTTTTTTCCTATCCTCTTAAAAGAACTTTCTTTCAGCTTTAAAAGGATGCGTTTTTTATGCAAGCCATTGTTACCGGCGGCGCCGGCTTTATCGGCAGCCATTTGACCGAACTGCTTTTGGAAAACGGCTTTAAGGTGTTGGTTTTGGATAATTTGTCCGGCGGCCATCTGAAAAATTTAAAAGCTGTGCAAAACCACCCGCATTTTACTTTTCAAAAAGCCGATATTCGAAAAAAAGAGCAGATCGCCCCCTTTTTTAAGGGAGCGGACTTTGTTTTTCATTTGGCCGCTTTGGCCGATATTGTTCCTTCAATTGAAAAACCCCGCGATTATTTTGAGACGAATGTTTCGGGAACTTTCAATGTTCTGGAATGTGCTCAAAGTGCCAATGTCAAGCGTTTGGTTTATGCGGCCTCTTCTTCCTGCTACGGGATTGCTAGGGAATATCCCACTCCTGAAACAGCCGCGATCGATCCGCAGTATCCTTATGCCCTGACCAAATATTTGGGCGAGGAATTGGTGATGCACTGGGCCCAGCTGTATCATTTGCCGGCCCTTTCCCTGCGTCTGTTTAATGTTTACGGTCCAAGGGCCAGGACCACCGGAGCTTATGGAGCGGTCTTTGGGGTCTTTTTAGGCCAGAAACTAAGAAACAAGCCTTTTACGGTTGTCGGCGACGGCTGCCAGACCCGCGATTTTACTTATGTAACGGATGTGGCCAGGGCTTTTTATATGGCCGCGCAATCCACTTTGAGCAATCGGATTTTCAATGTGGGCAGTTCCGGACACTATAGTGTCAACCGGCTGGTAGAATTATTGGGCGGAGGAGAGGTTCTCTGGATTCCCAAAAGGCCTGGCGAGCCGGAGAGCACTTTTGCCGATGTTTCCAAAATCCAGAAAGAGCTCGGCTGGAAAGCCGAGGTTGCTTTTGAAAAGGGCGTTGAGAAAATTTTGCAGAGCCTTGATGATTTTAAAGATGCGCCGCTTTGGGATAAAGCCGCAATTGAAAAAGCGACGGAAAAATGGTTTCAGTATCTGGGAGCGGAAAAAACGGGAGTGAAGAATTGATTTTTAAACGGCTGCAGGAGTTTTACCATACAGTTGAAAAAGGCCGTTATACCCAAGGCAAAGAGACGGAAGCGCTTTTAGAGCCTTTAGAAGGGTTGTTTCTGTTTGCGGCTTTTTTACAAAAAACCCTTCGGGCCGAAGGCAAGGTTTTTGTGATCGGCAATGGCGGCAGCGCCGGCATCGCGTCCCATTTTGCCACGGATCTTTTAAAAGCCCTAAAGATTCCGGCCCTGACCCTGTTCGATTCCAATATCATGACCTGTCTTAGCAATGATTATGGCTATGAGCATGTGTTTAGCGAGCCTTTAAAAAGGCTCTTGAAAAAAGAAGATCTTTTAGTGGCGATCAGCAGTTCTGGAAAATCTCCGAACATTTTAAAGGCGGCCCAGGCGGCCTTGGATCAAAAAGCTTCTTTGATCACCCTTTCCGGCTTTCGTTTTGACAATCCCCTGCGCTTTCTTGGCGGCTTGAATATCTGGCTTGAGGCGGAAGATTACGGACTGGTTGAAACCGGCCATTTTTTTATTTTGCACACAATCGTTGATTTATGGAAAACTGGCTTTTTTGCGAAAGCCTCCAAGAAAGTTTCGAAAGGCCAGCTTGCTTATGTCAAATAAGATTAAGAATTTTTCCGAACTGAAAGTAATCCTGGAAAAACTAAAACTTTCCGGACAGAAAATTGTCCAGTGCCACGGCGTTTTTGATCTCCTGCATCCCGGCCATATCCGCCATTTCAAAGAAGCCAAGGCTTTGGGCGACAAGCTGGTGGTTTCGGTGACCCCTGATTGCTATGTCAACAAAGGCCCCGGCCGGCCGGCGTTTAATGAAGTTTTGCGTTTGGAGACCCTGGCCTCTTTGAGCACTGTCGATTATGTGGTTTTAAACGATGCGCCGGATGCCATTTCCGCAATCGAAAAAATCCAGCCGGATGTTTATGTCAAAGGCCAAGAGTACCAGGACCATGCCTCGGATATAACCGGAAAGATCGCCCAAGAAGCGGCGGCCGTGGAGAGTTTCGGCGGCTCGGTTTATTATTCCAAAGACATTGTTTTCAGCTCTTCGGCCCTGATCAACAAATACATTATGCCCCACCCCCCCGAAGTGACGGCCTTTATCGAAAGAGTGAAAAAAAGTTTTTCCCTTGATGAGATTATTGAGCAAATTCATTCCCTGCAAAGCCTGAAAGCGACCATTGTCGGCGATGCGATTTTAGATGAGTACCAATATGTCGAGCCTTTGGGCCAGACCGGCAAGGGCCTGCATATGGTGGCCTCCCTTCGCGACAAAGAGCTTTTTTTAGGCGGCTCTTTGATTTTAGCGAACCATATGGCTCAGTTTGTCTCTGAGGTCAATCTGGTTACGGCGCTTGGAAAAGAGTGCCCCCATCTGGAATTCATTCGCAGCAAGCTGGATCCGAAAGTCAATCTTTTGCCCGTCTACATTGAAAAAAAGCCGACCCTGGTAAAAAAAAGGTATGTTTTTCAGGACGGAAAAAATCTCAACAAGCTTTTTGAAACTTATTCGTTTAGCCATCAAATGATGGTTGATAGGCAAAGTCAAGCTGTTTTACAGCAATTGCAAAAAGCCGTTTCCAGCTCCGATTTTTTGCTTGTCAGCGATTTTGGCAACGGCTTTATCAACGATTCAATGGTGGAAGAGATATCCCGACAGCCGGTTTTTCTGGCTTTGAATACCCAGACCAATAGCGGCAACCGCGGCTATAACATGATTACGCGCTATTTAAGGGCGGATTACATTTCTTTAAATGAGCCGGAGCTCAGGCTGGCTTTCCATGACCGTGACCAGGAACTCTCCAAGATTGTGCAGATGCTCTTTGCTAAGATGCGCTGCCGCGCTCTTTCCGTGACCAGGGGGGTTAACGGCGTTTTATGCTTTGATCAAAAAGAAAAAACTTTAATGGTTCCAGCCTTTGTCTCTGAAACGGTCGACCGGATTGGCGCCGGAGACAGCTATCTGGCCTTAAGCTCTCTTTGCCAGGCGAAAGGCTGCTCAACCATGATAACGGGTTTGATCGGATCTTTGGCAGCGGCCCTCGGCGTGCAGACGGTCGGCAACAAAGAAGCGGTTCAAAAAGACAAGCTGGTTAAATTTTTAACCCGTCTGATGAAATAAAAGGCCAAAGGTTGTTTAAGTATTTAAATCTTGTGCTGTAAGAAGCTAAAAAAGGGGTTTTTAATGAAAAAAGTTTTAGTTATAGGAAGCAACTCTTTTTCCGGCAGCGACTTTGTGGACCTTTTATTGAAAAAAAAAGAGTATCAGGTAATTGGGATTAGCCGGTCGGATGAAAAAAAAGCGCTTTTTCTGCCTTATAAAAAGAGAGCTTCTGAACAGTTGAAAAATTTCCGATTTGAAAAAATCGACCTTAATACCGATTTAGCAAAGCTGGATTTACTTTTAGAAGAATTTCAACCGGAATACATTGTTAACTTTGCGGCCCAAAGCGAAGTGGGGCCTTCCTGGGAAAATCCCCATCACTGGTTTCAGACCAATGCGGTCGCGATGACTAAACTGGC
>JBAZHS010000114.1:0-4319 GCA_041652275.1 Parachlamydiales bacterium | reverse complement strand
GAATGATCTTGAGGAAGCTAAGGCTTCTTTTTGTTCAAATTTTCTATCAATACCAAAAGCTTTATAATCGAAAATCTTTAATGACTCGAACAACTATGGCTGCCTGAAGGGTTCTTCAGACTCGACTTAATAAATTAGCAGAAACCAACAATCCATTTTTAGAAGTTCCTTATAACAATTAAATTTCTTCTTCTTTTAAACGGGAAAATTGATCCGCTTGAAATCTTCCGCCGCCACCGTGTTGGGAAAGACTTCCGCCGCCTCTTTAGAAAAAGCCCGGCTGTCAGGATACCTGGCGGAAAAATGGGTTAAAAGCAAAAGCCCGGCCCCAGACTTCTTCGCCAATTCAGCGGCTTCTTTGGCCGTCATATGCAGATATTTACGGGCCAGCTGCTTTTCCGCTTCCAGAAAAGTCGCTTCGCAGATCAGGACCGAAGCCCCCCGGGAAAATTGGACCAGCTCTTCAAAGTACCGGGTGTCTTGAAGCACCACCAAAACAGCGCCTTTTTTCACAAAGCTAACTTCTTCGAGCTTGATGAGCTTGCCGTCGATCTTGATCGCCCCTTCTTTTTCCAGTTTTTTAACCTGTTGGCCTTCGATCCCGTGCTTTTTCAAAAGCTCTTTATGGAACTTGATCCTGTCCGGCTCGGTAATGCGCCAGCCTAAAGTATCGATGCCGTGCTTTAAAAAGGCCGCTTCAATCTGAAAAGCGCCGTCATCTTCCACCAAACCGCTTTTTTTTACCAGATGCTCGACAACCGAGATCGTCTCATGGTAAACGCAGCCATAGCGCAAGGCCTGAAAGTTCTTCTTGAAATTCGCGGGATAATAGCAGTGGATCGGATGTTTGACCTTGTCTAAGTTCAAACGCATCAGCATTGAGCCCAGACCCAGACAGTGGTCCCCGTGAAAATGGGAAACAAAAATCCGGCTGACCGCCGGCGGAGCAATGTTGGCAAAAATAAACTGGCGCTGGGTGCCTTCGCCCGGATCAAACAAAAGCCCCTCTTCATTCCAGCGCACCAAAATCGCCCCGTGGCTGCGCTTTCTTGTCGGCTGCTGGGAAGAAGTGCCTAAAAAAGTGATGTCCTTATTACTCATGCGTCTTTTCCATAAAAAAATTCAAACGGCCCAAAAAAGCCCCTAAAAAAGCCCCGGCAATATGCGCTGTATTGGCAATGTTGACGGCAAAAATATTCTGCCCGAAAAGATCGAAAAAAAACACTGTTAAAGAAATTCCCAGCATTAAAAGCACATAAGACGCTAAAAAAATATAAGTGCTTTTCTGCAGGCTGTAGCCTTCCCAGGGAGCAATTTTCTGCCGCATCCAGATAAAGCCCACCATGCCCATGACAACCCCCGAATAGCCCAAAAAATTCGGGCCGCTGGCCAGATACTGCAAAACATTGCCGGCCAAGGCCAGAATAAGCACCAAAGCCAGATAGCGCCATTTTTTCAGCCTTTCTTCGATCGGCCGTCCCAGGATCCAAACCCACAGCATGTTGAAAAGCAGGTGCAAAAAATCCTTATGCATAAAAGCCGGAGAAAACAGCCGCCAGACCTGGCCCTGCCGGATCTTTTCAAAAAGCGGCGCTTCCAGCTCCAGCGGCGCTTTTTTCAGCTTGCGCTTTAAAAGCTCGTCGAGGCCCTGCCAATAGGGCAGGTTTTCCAGCTTTTTCACATCCGCAAGAAAGGCCGGGTTGCGAAAAGAACTTTTGTTGGCGGGATTAAGGTCGTATTTTTTAATCAAAAGGTCATATTCGATCAAAGCGTAGGGAAGGTCGAAAAGGGTCCAAGACAAAATCGGCGTCAGGACCACAAAACTTTGCTTGGGCGCTTTTTTTAAAAGCTTCAGCTCCTGGTGGTAATTGATCAGATAGAGCAAAGAGCAAAGGCCTAAAATTACCACCGTCAAAGAATGCCGGCGCGAGGGCCAATGCATCTTTAAAAACTTTTTTCTCAAAGCCGCCTGAGAAGGCTTTTCTTCACAGGCAGCTTTAGCAAAACGATTTTCTAAATTCGGCCGGGTTCCTTCAGCCTCGAAAACTAAAAACAGCTTGCGAGCCTCTAAACAGCTGTCTTCGTCAAAGACCCAGACCTGAAAACGGGAAACCAAAGCCTTTTCCGTTTGGTCCAAATCCAAAAAATTGCGGATGCCCCTTTCCTGCAAAAAAAGCGAAAATTTTTGGGCTGCTTCTTCCGTTTCAAAACTTTTGATCAATCGCATTGTTTAATTTTCTCGATCAGGGCCGAAGTGGCAAGCGCCGGAATTCTGGCGACCAGATGCAGGCGGGCTCCCAGCTTTTTGAGCACTTCCGCCTCCAGACAGTTGCTGCCGTATTCAGCTCCGTTAACATGCACATCCGGCCGGATCTTGTTTAAAATTTCTCTCGGGTCGGTTTCGTCGAACCAGGTTACCAGATCGACAAAAGACAGGGCCGCGATCATTTCCAGACGGTATTTCAAAGGCACGATCGGCCTGTGGAGGCTCTTGTAGGCCTGAATGGACCTGTCGCTATTCAAGGCGACCACCAAAATATCCGCCTGCCGGGAAGCCTCATACAAAATCTGCAGATGGCCCGCATGCAAAAGATCAAACGAGCCGTTTAAAGAAGCCACGCTTTTTCCCGCGGATCTGCACAAACCGAGTTTTTGTTCCAATTCTTCCGGCGGAACAATTTTTTTTTGGGCGGCCTTTTCCCAGCTATTTTCCATTTTTCTTGCCTTTCGGCCAAATGATCTTAAAGATCTGATCATAGTGGTCGACAAAATGCACTTTTAGGTCTTTTTTCAGATATTCCGGCAGCTCGTCGTAATCCCGCAGGTTCTCTTGGGGGAAAATCAACACCTTGATCTTCGAACGCCTGGCGGCGATCAGCTTTTCTTTAAGTCCGCCGATCGGCAGCACTTTGCCGGTCAGGGTCACCTCGCCGGTCATGGCGATATTTTTCGGCACCGGTTCGTTCAAGAGCAAAGAGAGCAAAGCCGTGACCATGGTCACGCCGGCGGAAGGGCCGTCTTTCGGCGTCGCCCCTTCCGGAATATGGAGGTGGACCTCTTCTTTTTCAAAGAAGGGAACTTCCCGGGCGTACTCTTTCAGGCGGCTGTGTAAAAAAGACCAGGCAATCTGGGCTGATTCTTTCATCACCTCTCCGGCCTGGCCGGTCAGCTTCATCAAAGTCTTTTCTCCAGGCGATCTGACCGCTTCCACATAAAGGGTGGCGCCGCCCATCGAGGTCCAGGCCAGGCCGGTGCAAACGCCGACCGGCATCGTGTCATAAAAAACATCCGAGATGAAAAGCGGCTTGCCCAAATAGTCCTTCAAATTCTTTTCGCTAATGGTAATTTTGGCCGTTTTTTTTCTTTTTTCCTGGTTCTGGGCAATTTTCAAGGCCACTTTGCGCATGATCTTTTTCAGGTTGTTTTCCAGGCTCCGGACCCCGGATTCCCTGGCATAGCCGTCGGCAATCCTGGCCAAAGCCCCTTTGGTAAACTGCAGATCGGAGGCCCTCAGGCCCATGTTGGAACGGTTTTTAGGAATCAGGTACTTGGTGGCAATTTCAATCTTCTCATCCAGGACATAGCCGGAAAGACGCAAAATCTCCATCCGGTCCTTCAGGGGCTCGGGAATCGTATCCAAAACGTTGGCGGTAATAATGAACAAGACATGGGAAAGGTCGCAGCCCACATCCAGGTAATGGTCGTGGAAATCTTTGTTCTGCTCCGGATCGAGCACTTCCAAAAGCGCCGAGGCCGGATCCCCCTGAAAAGAAGCGCCCATCTTGTCCACCTCGTCGATCATGATCACCGGGTTTTGGGTCTCGGTAGCTTTCAGGGCCTGGATCATTTTTCCCGGCATCGCTCCCACATAGGTCCGGCGGTGGCCCTTGATCTCGGCTTCGTCGCGCATGCCGCCGACGGAAAAACGGAAGAACTTGCGGTTCAGGGCCCGGGCGATGCTTTTGCCGACCGAAGTCTTGCCTACCCCGGGCGGTCCGACCAAACAAAGGATCGAGCCTTTTATCCCTTTGGAAAGCTTGCCTACCCCGATAAACTCAATGATCCTTTCCTTAATGTCTTTCAGCCCATAGTGGTCTTCCGCCAAAATATCGTTGGCATGCTTCAGGTTCAGCTCTTCTTTGGAAAAAAGGCCCCAGGGCACAATGGTCAGCCAGTCCAAATAGTTACGGCAGACGCCGTATTCCGGCGACTGGATTTCCAGATAGCTTAGCTTTTCCAGCTCTTCGTCGATAACTTTTTTCACCGAAGCGGGCAGTTTGCGCTTGGCCAGTCTGGCTTTGAATTTTTCCAGATCACAG
>JBAZHS010000113.1:0-4395 GCA_041652275.1 Parachlamydiales bacterium | reverse complement strand
TGGCGATCAGAAGAACTTCTTCCAGGGGAAAGCCGTAGGTGTCTTTAAGCTTGAAGGCCTCTTCTCCGGAAATTTTGCCGCTGGCCTTTTCAATAATGTCGTTTAAAAGCGAGCCGCCCTTTTTCAGGGTCCTCAGAAAACTTTCTTCTTCGGCTGTCAGCAGCTCTTCAGTGCGGCTTTTCGAAGCGACCAGCTCTGGATAGTCGGGGCCCATGGTGGCGATCAGGTTCGGCAGCAGTTTGGCCAAAAAAGGCTCTTTGAGGCCCAGCTTGCGCCCATAGCGGACGCTTCTTCTTACCAGTTTTCTTAAAATATAGCCCCTGTCGGTGTTGCTGGGAGCAGCGCCGTCGGCAAGGGCAAAAGCCAGGGCCCGGACGTGGTCGGCGATAACATGGAAAGCGCTGGAAAGCGGACTTTGTTCAGTGTATTTGACCTTAGTAATCTTTTCGATCATTTGGATCAGGCTGAAGAGCACATCGGTTAAAAAGACCGAGTCGACGCCCATTTTTAAAGCGACGATCCTTTCCAATCCGGCGCCGGTATCCACTGATTGTTTGGGCAGCGGAGCCATTGTGCCGTCCAAAGAGCGGTTGAACTGCATGAAAACCAGATTCCAAAATTCTAAAAAACGTTCGCCCGAGGGGTCCTGCAGGGGGGAAAGGGCGTTGCCGTAACCGGCGCCGCGGTCATAGAGCAGTTCAGTGCACGGCCCGCAGGGGCCGGTATCGCCCATGGCCCAAAAGTTGTCTTTTTCACCCAGGCGGACAATTCTGGAGGGGGGCAGGTGCTTTTGCCAGAGCTGGTGGGCTTCGTCGTCTTCTTGAAAGACGGTGGCCCAGATTTTATCGGGATTGAAATCAAAAATGTTGGTGGCTACGTCCCAGGCAAAGCCGATGGCTTCTTCCTTGAAATAGTCGCCGAAGGAAAAATTGCCGAGCATTTCAAAAAAAGTCAGGTGGCGGGAAGTGTGGCCGACATTTTCCAAGTCGTTATGCTTGCCGCCGACGCGGATGCATTTTTGCGCGGTAGAGGCCCGGCTGTAGTCCCTTTTGCTTTGGCCTAAAAAAACATCCTTGAACTGGTTCATGCCGGCATTGG
Source organism: Parachlamydiales bacterium (assembly GCA_041652275.1). GTDB lineage: Bacteria > Chlamydiota > Chlamydiia > Chlamydiales > SM23-39 > JBAZHS01. Next base: position 3,297 of record JBAZHS010000113.1, on the reverse strand, counting down.
TAAAAAGCAGGGAAGGATCGTCGAGGGGCACAACCGGGGAAGAGGGAAGGACGGCGTGGCCCTTGGTTTTAAAATAGTTGAGAAATTCCCGGCGGATCTTTTGCGACAGCTCTTTTTCAGACATAACGCCCTCTTAATTAGTAGGTCCAGTTTAGGACAAGAAAAAGCAAATGTCAACAAGAGGAGCTCTTAAGGAAGGCCGGGCTCAAAAGTCCGGACCTCTTGCGGCCGCAGCCCGGCCGGAGGCCTTTCGAGAGGGTCTGAAACAGGCTTCCGGCGTTTTTCCGGCGCCTGTAAAATTTTTTGTTTAGGGTTTTATCCGGCGAAGGGAAAGTAATGGCTAAAACAGCAGGCTGTCTAGTAAAATTTAACCAGCTAAAGCCGGCCGCGCCAGCTTCGAAAGCGGTTTTTTTACGGGTGTTTTTTGAGAGCTTGCCCGATAAGCCTGTTTAACTTAAAATCAGGAAAAAAAAAGATTTGCGAGGCTGTTTTTTATGGAGCTACCCATTTTAGAAAAAATTGCTTTGAGCATCCGTTCGCTTTCCATGGAGGCTGTGCAAAAGGCCGGCTCCGGGCATCCCGGACTGCCGCTTGGCTGCGCTGAAATCGGCGCTTATCTTTATGCCGAGGCTCTCAGGCACAACCCGGGGAACCCTTTTTGGCTTAACCGCGACCGGTTCGTTTTGTCCGCCGGCCATGGCTCCATGCTGCTTTATTCTCTTTTGCACCTTTCCGGTTTTGGAATTTCCCTGGAAGATTTAAAAAGCTTTCGCCAGCTGCATTCTAAAACCGCCGGCCATCCGGAATATAAAACCGGCCTTGGCATTGAAGCTACTACCGGACCTTTGGGCCAGGGGGTCGGCAACGCCGCCGGCTTGGCTTTGGCCTACAAGATCCTGGCCGAAAAGTTCAATACGGAAGAGTTTACCCTTTTTGACAACAAGATTTATTGCCTGGCCGGAGACGGCTGTCTAATGGAAGGAGTTTCCCACGAGGCCTTTTCTTTGGCCGGCCATTGGAACTTGAACAACCTGATCGTGATCTATGATGCGAACAACATTTGTTTGGACGGCCCGGTCGGCGAGGTTTTTTCCGAAGATCTGAAACAGCGTTTTGCTTCTTATGGCTTTGATCTGTTTGAAATTGACGGCCATTCGTTTGCGGATTTGCACAGCGTCCTTGGCAATTTGAAAGCCAAGCAGGACAGGCCGGTTTTGATCGTTGCCAAAACCATCATCGGCAAAGGCGCGCCGAACAAAGCGGGCACCCATAAGGTCCACGGCTCTCCTTTGGGATTGGAAGAACTTAAGGCCGCCAAGGCGTTTTTGAAATTACCTGAAGAAGAATTTTATGTTCCCCAGGCGGTCAGGGATTTTTTTAGCCAAAAACTTCTAAGACAAAAAGAAGACGAAAAAAAATGGGAAGCCGTTTTCGGCCAGTGGTCCCAGGCCTATCCGGAAAAAAAAGCCGAACTGGAAAAAATGCTTTTTAAACAGCTTCCCGAGCATCTGGAAGAAGAGCTGGCGGCTTTAGAGATCAAAGAGCCGGTTTCCGGACGGGCCGCTTCCGGCGAGATCTTGAATTTCCTTTCTGTCAGGCTGCCTTTTCTTTACGGCGGCTCGGCGGACCTTTCCTGCTCGGACATGACCTTGGTAAAAAAAGCCGGGGTGATCGGCAAGAACTGCTTTAAGGGCCGCAACCTTAAATACGGGGTCAGGGAATTTGCCATGGGCACCATTTCCAACGGGCTGGCCCTTTCCGGTTTTATCCTGCCTTACGCCGGGACTTTTTTGGTTTTTTCCGATTATCTGCGCGGGGCGATCCGGCTGGCGGCGCTTTCTTCTTTGAAAGTTATCTACCAGCTGACCCATGATTCAATCTTTTTGGGCGAAGACGGCCCGACCCATCAGCCCATCGAGCAGCTGGCCTCTTTAAGGGCCCTGCCCAATTTGCAGGTGATCCGTCCGGCGGACAGCTATGAAGTCAAAATGGCTTGGCTGGCTGCTTTAAGATACGAAGGTCCGAGCGCCTTGATTTTATCCCGCCAGAACCTGACGGCTTTAGAAGCATTGAAAGTGCCCTATGAGCATGGTTTGGGAAGAGGCGCTTACATAATTAAAAAAGAAAAGATCAAGCCTGATTTTACCTTCTTTGCCTCAGGCTCGGAAGTGAAGCTGGCCCTGGAAGTGGCGGCGCGCCTGGAAAACCTTTCCAAAGATGTCCGGGTGGTCTCGGTGCCTTCCTTTGAGCTTTTTGAAAGGCAGCCGGAGGCTTATAAAAACCAGATCCTGAAAGGCGATCTGGGCCGCAGGGTCAGCCTGGAAGCCGCTTCCGAAATGGGCTGGCATAAGTTTATTGGCACCGACGGGATTGCCATTGCCCTGGAAAGTTTTGGGCTTTCCGCCCCGTCTTCGGCTTTGGCCCAGGAATTCGGCTTTACCCTGGACACTGTTTTGCAAAGGCTGATTTAAAAGGCGGCTTTGCCGCGTTACAGATTAAGCCTGTGGCTGGATGTTCGGCAGGCAGGGCTGTTTTTTTTATTTTCTTCTTAAAAAAGGCGGTCTTATTCTCATGAAAAACAAGCTGGCTGTTGTTTTTTGGTTAAAGGCGCGCGTCAACTGCCTGCGCCTAAAAGCGCAGGCTTGAGTTGCAGTTCCATTAAAAAACCGCCTGAAAAGGTTGAGTCAAAAGATTTTTTTAAGCTATGCTTTTGGCTTATTTTTCCTGGAGGCCTTTGTATGTATTTTTTTCAAAGCGGTTTTGGCGGCTTTTGGCTTTGGGCTTTTTTTTTAACTTGCACCTGTTGGCAAATGGAGGGGGGCGGTTACTTTATTCCCTATACAGTTTGGCCGGAAGCGGCCGAACGGCTTTCGCGTTGTGACGGAGAGAGTGAAAAAGTGCAGGTTGCCGGCAATTCCAAGGGCGAAATGGTTCTTTTGTGGCTGAAGAACAAAACTTTTTATCAAGCGGCCTTTTCCCAAAACTGGGGCGAAAATTTCTCTTATCCCTATGATCTTGAAAATGAGGGCAGGGCCTGTTTTTTAGGCGCTTTGGCCTTGAACAGCCAAAGCCGGGCCTTGGCCTTATGGGGCCGGTCTGAACAGGGAACGGTTTTGCTCGAACAGGTTATTTCCCAAAACGGCGGAAAAAGCTGGTCTTTGCCGGCAACGCTTTTGAGTCTCGAGGGGCTTGGTTATTTTAATGTGGCCCTGAACGACCGCGAGGAAGCCCTGCTTTTGGGCCTGGAAAAAGACCAGAGGCTCTTCGGGGCTTTTTCTCAAGACGGAGGAACAAACT
>JBAZHS010000112.1:0-4415 GCA_041652275.1 Parachlamydiales bacterium | reverse complement strand
AAGAGTCGGTCAAAGGACAGCTCCCGTTGATTTTTTAATTTATTTTTCGGTAGTTTTGGCTGTAGCCGTGGTTTTTTTATGGAAAAAGGAACCGGCGCAGAAGGCCGTTCGGGTTAAGGAACAAGCAGCAAAGCCCGTTCCGCTTTCAGCGGCCCTGCAAAAAGCACTTTGCCAGCCCGGCAAAACCTTCTCAATTCCAAGTTCTGAAATAAAAAAAACCAGGCCGTTTTTTCAAACCCTGGACCGGCTGATGGCCCCCAAGGCCAAGCGGAAAAGAAAAACACTTGGCGACTGGAAAAAGGCTATTGTTTTAACCGAGATTTTAAAAAGGCCGCCGTCTTTTTAAAAGCTTTTTTAAAGCCGGCTTGAAAAAGGGCTGTTTTTTTTGTTAAAAAACCAGTTTACGCACCGTTTGCATCCAGCCTGTTTACATGCAACTCGCCCGGGCGTGATTTAAAAAAACGGCAGATTCTTTAGAAGGGTTTTATTTTTTTTCGAAAAAATTTATTTTAAGCTCCAGGTCGGATTCGCCGACCAACGCTTTTTTACCTTCGAATTCAATCAAATAAAGCATGGTCTTGGGACTAAGCTGGCGTTTTTCCAGTATTTTGATGGCCTTGGTCTGGTTGGCCAGGTCCAGGCGGGACCGGGAGAGCTTTTTGAAAGTGTAAAGGGTGATGAAAAGAAAAACGATTAAAACGGCGAGCCAGAAAAGCATTTTAACAAAGGCCCCCTTAAATTCTACCGGCTGGTATTCCATGGCAGTTTCTTCGGAAGCGGCTTTTTCGATGGGGCTTTCCAAAACGCTGGTTTGAACGGCAGTGCTTAAAACCGGCTGAGCCTGGAGTCCGCTGAAAAAACAGAAGCCTAAAAACAAGAACAGATAGCGCCGCATAGCCAACCTCTTTTTAAATGTCTTTTTTGATTATGAAAGCGCTGCTTTTTTTTGTCTAAGCTCTTTTTTTTCTTTGGGCCTTTTCGATAAAAAATGCATAAAAAATGTACAACCGGAAAAATTTCCGGACCTGGGAAAAGGCCTGGCTTAAAAAAAACAGAGGCGTTTTAGTTTAAAAAGCCTTTCAAAGCCGGGCTGTCGGAAGCCAGGCCCATGATGTTCAGCCCATTGTCGACAAAAACCACCGATCCGGTGATCGCCGAGCTTAGGGGAGACACCAAAAAAGCTCCGGCAGCGGCGATTTCCTCGGCTGCCAGCTCTTTATTTTTCAGGGGGGCGTTGGCCTTGGAGTATTCAATGATATAATCGATCATGCCGATAGCCTTGGCCGCCCGGCTTTTTAAAGGCCCGGCGGAAATGGCATTGACCCTTAGGTTCCATTTGCGTCCGGCTTCCCAGGCCAGGGTGCGGATATCGCTTTCCAAAGCGGCCTTGGCCGAGCTCATGCCGCCGCCGTAGCCGGGAATGGCCGAGGTTGAAGCCATGTAGGTCAGGCCCAGTAGGGCGCCGCCTGGGTTCATCAAAGGTCCGAAGTATTTTAAAAGGCCGATGAATGAATAAGCCGAAGCGGAAAGAGCTGACAGATAGCCCTTGCGGGAAGTTTCCAAAAGCGGCTTCTGCACTTCCGGGGCGTTGGCCAGCGAGTGGATTAAAATATCGATCCGGCCGAAATCTTTGGCAACTTTGGCGGCGACCTCGGAGAGGGTATAGCCGCTCAGCTCTTTGTAGCGCTTGTTGTTTTTTACTTCTTCCGGCACATCTTCCGGCGTGTCGAAACTCGCGTCCAGAGCGTAGACTTGAGCGATTTCCATTTTCCGTCCGTCCGCCAGCTGGCGCGATTGGTCGAATTTGCCCATTTTCCAGGAAGTTTCAAAAATATTCAAAATGGGGGCCCAGGTGCCGATTAAAATGGTGGCTCCGGCCTCGGCCAAAGCCTTGGCAATGGCCCAGCCATAGCCTTGGTCGTCGCCGACGCCGGCGATAAAAGCGATTTTGCCTTCCAAATTAATTTTTAGCATGGGAACAACCTATTTTTTATTTTAACCGGTAATTATAGCTGGTTTTTATGTTTTTTCCAAGAAAGAGAACTTCAGCTTAAAGCTTTTTTTTGATTCTTAGCTTCAGCCAGCCCTCGGCTGTCAGAATTTTGTTGTTAGAGGGCGGTTTGAAAACCGGGGCGTTGGTTTTGGGAGCGGCAGGTTTTTTGGGGGTGGCTTTAGTGGCAGCCGGTTTGGAGGGCTTTTTTTTAGTTTTTTTGTTTTTTGGGGAAAAAAAGGAGGCTTTGGCTTTGGCCGGGGCCTTTTTTGTTTTGGCTTTCTTTCTTTTACGCAGAAACTTTCCAAACATAAAATTTAGCCTTGTTCATCATATTGTAGCTTTTATTTTTTTGGTCTGTCAATTGAAAAAAAATTAAAGTTAAAAAAAATAAAATGCTATCCTGCAAGGTATTGAAAAAGGGTTAAACATGAAGCATCAGAGCCTGGTCAATTTTAAAAAAAGCCTGGAAGCGGCTTTTCCCAATAATCTGAGCCAGATTTATTTTGTGATCATCGAAGATGATTTTGAGCGTTTGAGAACGATTGATTTTATTACCCGCTATCTGCCCCATGACGGTGCTTACGCTCTGTTTAAAAAAAGCGCGGCTTCTTTAAAGGTTTCCCAGCTGGTCCAGGAGCTGGACGGCCCTTCGCTTTTGGCTTCGCGCTTCTGTTTGATTGTCGACGAGATTGAACTTTATAAAAAAGCCGAGGCCCAGAAACTTTCAGACTATCTGCAAAAAAGCACGCTTTTCAATTATCTGATCCTGGCCGCGCGCCAGAAAAAAGAGCTGCTGACCCTTTTGAACGAAGTGGACCGCAAGGGAGGCTCGATTCTGGATCTTTCTTTTGAAAGCCTTTTGGATAAGCAAAAGCGCCTTTCGGCCTTTATTGTAGAAAAGTGCGCCCAGGCCAAAAAACAGATCAAAAAAGAAGCTCTCGAGCTTTTTTTGTCAAAAACCGGTCTGGAAGCGGCCCTGATTGAAAACGAACTGGAAAAAGTGATCAATTTCAGCTACGGCCGCCCTGAGATCGGCGAAGAGGAAGTGGAAGCGGTGGTTAAAGAGCAAAGCCAAAGCACTTCTTGGCAAATGGCCGAAAAGCTGGTCTGGGAAGGGAAGGCCGATTGGGAAAAACTGCCTTTGGACGCGGTTTTGTTCCATACGCTACTGCCGGCCATCCGCTACAACTTGCAGGAAGGCTATAAGCTGGCCTCTTTTTTAGAGCAAAAGCCCGCTTTTGACGCCAGGGCCTGTTTTCCTTATATCAAACCGCAGGTTTTGGCAAGGCGCAAAGAAAAAGCGCTCCAATGGGGGCCGGATTTTTTTAAAACTGGCCTGAAAGTGCTTTTTAAAATTGATTTGCTTTCCAAAAACAATGTTAGCGATTATTCGGCCCTGCTCGCTTTTTTTCAAACCCAACTGAGGCTTTATGCCGCTGATTGTTCTGCCTAATTTAATCTCTCCGGAAAGCTCTTTTGCCACCCTTCCCGCCGACCTTAGCGAAGAGGTGGTTCGTCTCGCTGGGCTGATTGCCGAAAGCGAAAAAGCGGCCCGCCGCTTTTTGATTCGTTTTCTGGACAGGCCGAAAGCCAACAGCCTGCCGGTGTATCTTTTGAACGAGCATACGGAAAAAAAGGCCCTTTTCGAGCTTTTCCAGGAGCTGAAAAAAGGGTTGGCCCTCGGTTTAATTTCCGATGCCGGGCTGCCGGTTTTAGCTGATCCCGGCGCGGACTTGATTTTTTTAGCCCAGACGGCCCGGCCGAAAATTCCCGTTCGGGTTCTGGGCTGTGCTTCTTCCCTTTTGCACGCCCTGATTTTAAGCGGCCTGCCGGCCCAGCGTTTTTATTTTGCCGGCTATCTGCCCCGCCAGGAAGAAGCCCTGCAGGCCAAGTTCAAAGAGCTGGAGCTTTTTTCTTTGAAGAACCAGGCTACAGTGCTTTTTATTGAAGCGCCCTACCGCAATCAGCAGCTGTTGCAAAGGGCCCTGAAAACACTGAAAGACAAAACCACTTTGGCAAAGGCCCTGGACCTGACGGGAGCCGGTCAGGACTTGTTTTTAGCTTCCGTCAAAGACTGGAAGGCTGCGCCTCCGGCTTTGGATAAGCATCCGGCGATCTTTTTATTTTATGCGCCGCCGCTTTAAGTTCTGATTGCCCGGTTTTTTTTCTGTTTTCATGGGCGATCTGAATCAAATATCTGGTCTTCCAAGCTACGCTTGTGTTTTTGTAGAAAAAACCTTATGCACGGTGAGGTTCATGCCACAGGGCAGGTGCTTGTCGAAAAACCAAGAAAAAGAAGATGCAGGACCGGCGAAGTCTGTTAAACCGAATTAAAGCTATGGGCTTGCCCTATGGATCGTCACAGCTCTCGCCAAGCAATCTGGAAAGTTTTTTGCGCGCGGGCTTTAGATTAGCTCTTCGG
>JBAZHS010000111.1:0-4438 GCA_041652275.1 Parachlamydiales bacterium | reverse complement strand
CCCGAAGAAGAGATTTTGAGAAGGCTGTTTTCTAAGGTGCTTGGCAAAAGATCTTTTAAGCCGTTCCAGTTGTTGTCGGAAGCGAACATGGCGTTTAAAAGATCGCCCAGGGAATTTTGGGCCGGGTATTCATAAGGTAATTTTACATAAGAATTGTCGCCGTCGAAAAAAATTTCTTCCAGATAGGCGAGGGTGCCGTCGTAGGTAATAAAGACGCTTTTTAGAACTTCTTCGTAGATTCCCTGGAGGGTCGGGTCCTGCTGGGCCGCTTCCCTTAATTGCTGGAGCGCCAGGATGGCCTCATGCATTTCTTCGGTTTTGGTGTTGTCGGTGACCTTTCTCAGCTTGATGAGGGCTTGGGCCAAAAGCGAGCGGAAATCGAGGTAGGCGGAGGTGCTTTTTAGTTCTTCTGTGCGAAAGTCATTTAAAACTTCGATGGAACAGGCGTTTATTTCGCTTTTTAAAGCGTAAAATGGATCTGAAATATCGCCTGTAGATGGAAAAAGGAGTTTGAATTTGTCGATTTGACTTTGGGCGGCGGTTTCCGCTTCGGTCAAACTGCCGGTTTGACTGTAGCTTTTTTCATAAGCGGCCTCAACGGTTTTAAGAAAAAAAGCCTTTAAATCTTGATCTTGCAGCGAAGCTGTAATTGCGTCTGTTTGATTTGGGTATTTTTCTAGAAGCTCTTGCAGGGACTGGAAAAACTGTTCGCTTAAAGCAATATCAATAGCGCTTTCTTCCATGTTGGCAACCTGAAGCGCCAGAAGGGTTTTAAAGTTGAGCAGATCCTGTTCAAAATTTCCAGTATAACTCCAGTAGGAATCGGATGAAGAAGATGAGACCGGAGGAATGCTCATGGTTTTTTCCTTTTTAAAAGGACGGGAACTCTTAATTATCTCTTATTATTATTTGTAGCATTAAAATTATTTATTTAATAGTATTTTTGGTTAGTTTGTTTGTGTTATTGTTTTGAGTTCAATAATTGTTTTTTAGCCTAAAGGTTTGTTTTTCAAGACCTTGGTTCAATCTTTCGCAAGGAACGCCGAGCCTATGGCAAAAAAGCTGTTAAAAAGTAAATCATTAGCCTTCAATTATTTATAACAAGAAGAAAACTTTAGTTTAGGTACAAGCTGAGATCAAGTTCCGGAAGTCCGTGATTTTTAAAAAATAAAAAATTTAAACAACAAAAGGAATGAAATGGGGAGCCTTTCGGGTGCAGCTTAAAACTGGCCACGGAGTGTTCTAAATTTTCTTTTTGGAAGAATGGTTTAGAAAAATCAGTTAAGAAGCCTTTTCCCGACGGATCTTGGGCAAAGCATTCTCGGTGATGGTTTCTTTTTCAATCTTGATTTCTTTGATGGTCGGATCGGAGGGCACTTCGAACATCAGGTCGCGGAGCAGGTTTTCGGCGATCATGCGCAGGGCCCTGGCCCCGGTGCCGGTTTCTTTGGCCTTGTCGGCAATTGCTTCGAGAGCTTCGGAAGTAAACGCAAGCTCGACGCCCTCTTCCTTGAAAAGTGCGATGTATTGCTTGATGATGGCGTTTTTTGGCTCGGTTAAAATGTGGATCAGGTCGGCTTTGGTCAGCTCATTGCAGGAAGCAATCGAATTGAAACGGCCGACAAATTCAGGGATCAGGCCATATTCGATCAAATCTTCGGGCTCAACCTGGGAAAGCAGAAAATTGCGCTCGTGCTCGGGATCGTATTTTTTTTTGCCGGAAGCAAAGCCGATCGTGCTTTTACCCAGGCGCCTCGCAATGATCTTGTCCAAATGGACAAAAGCGCCGCCGACAATAAACAGGATGTTTTCCGTGTTGACCTTGAGGTATTCCTGCTGGGGGTGCTTGCGGCCGCCTTTGGGAGGAACGTTTGCAATTGTTCCTTCGACGATTTTCAAAAGGGCCTGCTGGACCCCTTCTCCGGAAACATCGCGGGTGATCGAGACATTGGAGGTTGTTTTGCGGATCTTGTCAATTTCATCGATGTAGATAATGCCGAACTCGGCGCGGGGAAGGTCGAAGTCGGCTGATTGCACCAGGCGCAAAATGATGTTCTCCACATCTTCGCCGACATAGCCAGCCTCGGTCAGAGTGGTAGCGTCCTAAATGGCAAAAGGTACGTCCAGCATGTTGGCCAGCGTGCGGGCGATCAGGGTTTTGCCGGAGCCGGTCGGTCCCATTAGAAGGACGTTGGACTTGGAATATTCAAAGATCGGTTCTTTGGAAAGGGATATTACCCGCTTGTAGTGGTTGTAGACGGCAACAGCAATGGCTTTTTTGGCTTCGTTCTGGCCAACGATGTATTCGTCCAGGCGCGCTTTGATCTCTTTGGGCTTGAGGATGTTGATTTCCAAAGAGGGCTTTTTTTTCTTGAGGATGTCAGAGCAGATCTCGACGCAGCGGTCGCAGATAAAAGCGTTTGAACCGGCGATCAGCTTTTCCACCAGATCTTCGGTTCGGCCGCAAAAAGAGCAGGTTTGTGGTTTCATTTTGTTGTTTCCGGGCTTGGGCTATTTGCTTGTTTTAGGGGTTTTGGCGTGCTCGGCCACTTTGTCGATCAGGCCATATTTGAGTGCGGTTTCGGCGTTCATGAAAAAATCTCTTTCGGTGTCGGTTAGGATTTTTTCAATCGGCTGGCCGGTTAAATCGGACATGATCCGGGAAGTGATTTTTTTCAGTTCCAGGATTTCTTTGGCCTGGAGGGCCACATCCTCGGAAGTGCCGCCGATGCCGCCGAAAGGCTGGTGGAGCATGATACGGGAATTGGGCAGGGCAAAGCGCTTGCCCTTGGTGCCGGCGGCTAGCAGCAGGGCTGCCATCGAGGCCGCCTGGCCGATGCAGTAGGTGTTAATGTCGCAGCCGAGATACTGCATGGTATCGAAAATTGCCAGTCCGGCTGTAATCTGGCCGCCGGGAGAGTTGATGTAGAGGTTCAAGTCTTTTTTGGGGTCTTCCATTTTTAAAAAAAGCATTTGGGCGATGATGGTGTTGGCCATCTGGTCGTGAATTTCGGTGCCGATAAAAATAATCCGGTCTTTTAAAAGACGGGAATAGATATCCATGGAACGCTCGCCGCGGCCCGTATCTTCAATAACATAGGGGACTAAGGACATGCTGCCTGCCTTGGAGTTGGTTTTTTTTTACCATAGCAAAAAAGGGCTATCTTTGTCGATGGTTTAAAATAAAATCTTCCGCTTTGGTCAGAATCAGACGGGAAAGGGCCAAAGCATAGTTTTCCTGGTTGGTTTTTTTCTGTCCGGTTTTTTTGATTTCGTTTTCAATTTCGTCTTTGGTGATTTCAATTTTTTTATCAAAAAGCAGTTTGCGGGTCAAATAAAACAGGGCGATGGCTTTTTGGGAGTGGTGGTTTAAGTCGGCTTCCAGATGCTCTTTTTCTTCCGGGCCCATCTTGTCGTATTTGAGCTTGAAAGAGGGGTTGGAAAACAGCTGGCTTTGGCGGTGCTTGATTTCGGATTTAAGCAGGGAAGAGGGCAGATCAAAGGGATAATGGCTGAAAAGAAAGTCGCCGACTTCCTCTCTTTGCTTGAGCAAAAGATCCTCGTCGAGGTTTTTTTGCAGGAGATTCCGGACGCTTTCTTTTAATTTGGAAGTGTTTTCGGCTCCCATTTTCTTGGCCAAAGTGTCATCGACTTCCGGCAGCTGGACAGTTTCGACTTTTTTCACTGTCAGCCGGACTTTTTTGGGTGCGAACTTCTTTTTTTCCGCTTCCGGAAGATCGGCGTCCGGAGCCGAGAGCCCTTCGATCACAGAACCTTTTTTTGAGCCTAAAAGCAGATCAAGCATCCAGTCGGCAACGGCCTTTTTTTTCACCTCGAACCTCGTGTCGGAAAAAACCCGGACGGGAGGATCAAGGTCGATGGAATCCAGATCAATCAGCACATAGTCGCCTTCCTGGACTTCCCTTTCGATTTCCTGAAAAGAAGCAAAATAAAAACGGGCCTGGCGGATCGCTTCTTCGATTTGCTCTTCAGAGACGGTTTGGGCGGCAGTTTCTTTGAGCTTGAAAATGGCAGGATCAACGGAAGGCACTTCGGGCTCGGTCTCGTATTTGAAGCTCAGCTCGGCGCCTTCCAAAGAATGTTTTTTTAAATTGAAATTGATCGAGGTTGAAGAAGAAAGAGGAAAAAGCTTGGTCTGTTTTTGTACGGCAATAAAAGCCAAATCGGCAATTTCTTTCTGCCAGTGTTTTTCAACGGCGGCGGCGTAGTTTTTTAAGATCAGCTCTTTGGGCGCTTTGCCTTTGCGGAAGCCGGGAAGGTCTACTTCTTTTGAGACGGCCTTGATAGCTCTTGTGTGGGCTTTTTGGGTTAGCTCGGCCGGAGCCACAACTTCCATTTCGATCAGGCAGGCGGGCTGTTTTTTTAAGTTTACTTGTACGGTAAAAGTTTCTTCCACGGGATAATCCTTTTTTGAATC
>JBAZHS010000110.1:0-4456 GCA_041652275.1 Parachlamydiales bacterium | reverse complement strand
GCGCGCTTCAAAAGCAAAAGATCGGCCAAAACCAAAGCTGCCATGGCCTCGACGATCACTGGAGCTCTCAGGGCGGCGCATAAATCATGTTTGGCTGGATCGGGTAAAACGAGTGCTTTCTTTTCTTTTTCCAGACTGTAGGAGAATTGCTTTCGGCCGATGGAAGAGATCGGCTTGAAGGTCACTTTCAGATCTAAAAAAGAGCCGTTCGAGATGCCGCCGAGCATTCCGCCGGAGCGGTTGGTTTTAAATTTCAGCTGTCCTTTTTCCAGGGTTAAAAGATCGTTCATTTCCGAGCCTTTCAAAAGGGCCGACGCCACGCCGCGGCCGATTTCAAAGGCTTTGACGGCCGGCAGGCTGAACATGGCCCCGGCTAATTTTGCCGGGAGCTTTTCAAAGACTGGCTCGCCCAGGCCGATCGGCAGGGGGGTCGAGATCAGCTGAACGGCGCCGCCGATGGTCTGCTGTTCTTTTTGGATGGAGCTAAGCTGTTTTAAAAAGGCTTTTTCGGCTTTCGGATCAGGACAGAAAAGCCGGCTTCGGGAGCATTTTTTTTGCAAACCGGAAAAATTTTTTAAGTTCGGGGGAGCGATTTTCCAAGGGCCGATTTGGCAAACGAAAGCTAGAAGTTCGATGCCGCAGGTTTTTAAAAACTTTTTGGCGATCGCTCCGCCGGCGACCCGGGCGGCCGTTTCCCTGGCCGAAGCCCGGCCGCCGCCGGCTAAAGACGGAAGGCCATATTTTTTTCGGTAGGTATAGTCGGCATGGCCCGGCCGGTAGAGATTTTGAAGCGGCCGGTAGTCGGAAGAAAAGTCCCGATTGCGGATGATGAGGGCGAGCGGCGCTCCGGTGGTAAGGTTTTGCTGCAGACCGGAGAGAATTTCTACTTGGTCTTTTTCCTGGCGCTGTGAAGTAAAGGGGATTTTGCCGGTGGCCCTTCGGCGCAGCTCGGCTTCAAGGTCTTTTTGGGTGATCTTGAGGCCCGGCGGGCAGCCGTCGATCAGAACGCCGATGGCTTTACCGTGGGACTCGCCGAAGGTGCTCAGACAAAAAAGCTTACCGAAACTATTGCCGGGCATGGGTTCCTGGGGGGTGAAGGTGTTTTTGAAAGCGTTTTTGCAAGGTTGTTAAGGTTTTTTCCAGATAGGGCGGGTCTTCCAAAAGAGCTGCTTCAAGTTGAAACGAGCCAAGCTGTTCGAAAAAGGCTGTTCTGGCCTGAAACAGGTTTTGAAGGGCTTTTTGGGGATCTGAAAAGGAATTTAAAAAAGCCGGCATCTGCACTTGGCGTTTTAAGATCAAAGATAGCGGGGCTTTTAAATAAACCAGAAAGCCGAGCTTTGCGAGCAAAGGATAAGTGTCTTCTCTCATTGCGCCGCCGCCCAAGGCGATTACGGAAAAAACCGGTGGCTTTAAATTTTCGATTACGGTTTTTTCCAAAAAGCGGAAATGGTTTTCGCCGCTTAGTTGGAAAATTTCAGGGCAGCGCCGCCAGGTTTGGGTTTGGAGAAAAGAGAGCTTTTCAATTTCCAGGTCGGTTTCGATGAGAGGACAGCTTAGTTTTAAGGCCAGCTTCTGGGCTAAAAAACTTTTGCCGCTATTTTTAAAGCCGAAAAGGACCAGGTTCATAGGATTTTAATGTTTTGGTTATGGTTTTTCAGCTCCTCTAAAAAATTGGGGTAGGATTTTTTCAGGCATTCGGCGTTTTCCAAAACGGAAACGCCCTTAACGGATAGGCCGGCTACAATCAGGGAAAGGGCGATGCGGTGGTCCAGGTGGGAAAAAAGGCGGGCTTCATGCAGGGGGGAAGAAAAAATGACAAGAGAGCCTTGTTTTTCTTCGATCCGGGCGCCCATTTTCCTGAGTTCGAGCGTAATGGTTTTTAAACGGTCGGATTCTTTGATGCGGGCGTTTTGGGCGTTGTAAATACAGGTTGTGCCTTTGGCAAAGGTGGCGATCAGGGCCAAAAGCGGCACGGCGTCGATCAAATCGCCGGCGTCGATTTCCAGGGCCTTTAAACGGGAAGTCGGCCGGATTTCCAAAGCGCCTTTTTCTTCGTTTAAAAGCAGATCAGCGCCCATCTTTTGCAAAAGGTGCAAAAAGAGCTTGTCTCCCTGCCGGTCTTGGAAGCTGAGGCCTTCGATCAATAGATGGCCGCCGGTTAAAAGGGCTAAAGCCGCCGGATAGCTTAAAGAAGAAAAATCTGCCGGGACCCGGTATTCAAAGCCCCTGATTTTGCCCCCCCCGAAAAGCTTGTAATAAGCATAGCCTTTTCTTTCGTAGGGTATTTGAAAAAAATCCAGCCAGCTTAAAGTCAGATCGATCCAGGGCTTTTCCTTGGGCTTTTTCACTAGGATCTCGGAAGGTCCGTTTAAAAAGGCAAGGGCGATCAAAAAAGCTGAGACCGGTTGGGAATCTTCTCCGAAAATGGACATCTTTCCCGGATGGATTGGACCCTGGATAAGAAGCGGGGGCCTTGGGTCTTTTCCCAAGCCTGTAACTTGCGCGCCGAGCTGTTTGAGCCCGGAGATCAAAGGGGCGACGGAGCGGTTCTTTTGAATGGAAAGATCTCCGGTAATAACTGCCGGCGTTTTTAAATAGCCGAGAAGTGCGCCGATCAGGCGCAGGATTAGCCCGGAGTTGTGAGCGTCGATGGTTTTTGTAGGAGCTTTTAGCTGTCCGCCGGTTCCCAGAAGGGTAATTTTTTGGGGGCTCTGGAACATCCGTTTGGCGCCCAGGCTTTCAATGGCTTCAAGCATGGCAAGGGTATCAGGGGAGATCAGAGGATTGAAAATAGTCGATTCGCCCTCAGCCAGAAGGGCAAAGATAAAAGCGCGCATGGTCTGGGACTTGGAGGGAGGGATGGTTAATTTACCGGAAAATGGCTGGAGGCCCTTAAGCTGGATCTTCATAAGTGTAAAGTTGGTTGGCCCTTAGTTTGGGTTGTTTCATAGATTGGAAGGTCAGTTTTTGAAGCAAAGCGGCGGCTGCCCCAGACCAGGGTTTCTTTTAAAACCGCTTCCGGAATCTCTATGCTGAGGCTGTGGGGAACGGCTTTTCCGATCTCTTTTAACAGAATGAACCTGGGGCCGCGGGAAGCCTTTTTGTCAAAAAGAAGCGCTTCTTTTAAAAGAGCTGGGCTGATCCCCTGGGAAAAAACCAGGGGGAAATGAGACTTCTTAAAAACGGAAAAAATCTCAAAAAAATCTGTTTTTTTCAAGAAGCCCAGTTGCATCGAAAGGCGGCTTTCCATAATCTGCCCCAGGGCAATGGCCGTTCCATGGCCAAGCCGGAAATTTTCCAGTTTTTCCAGGCTGTGGCCGATGGTATGGCCGAAATTTAAAACCAGGCGCCCGGCGGCTTCTTTTTCATCGGCCTCGACGACCTGCTGTTTCAAACGGATGGCCTTTTCAATCAGATCCAACGCAACCGGCGGCCGTTTTTTTAGCTCTTCAAAAAAGGCGCGATCAAAAAGCAGAGCCATTTTAAGCATTTCGGCCATGCCGTTTAAAAGCTCTTTTTCCGGCAGTTCGGCCAGAAAATTGTGGTCAACCCAAATGCTTTCGGGCTGGTAGAAAGCGCCGATCAGGTTTTTGCCGAACGGAGTGTTGACGGCGCTTTTGCCGCCGATAGCGGCGTCGGCCATGGCCAGCAGGGTGGTGGGAACCAGGACCAGCCTGACCCCCCGGCAATAAGTAGCGGCAAGAAAAGCGCAAAGGTCCAGGGCCACGCCGCCGCCCAGGCCGATGAAAAGCGAATCTTTTAAAAAACCCTGGGCCAGCAGCTGGTCTTCCAAAAGGCTTTTGGTTTCCCTGGTTTTGGCTTGTTCTCCTTCAGGAAAGCTGAAAAGCGCGGCTTCAAGGCCGCCGGCTTTTAAAAAAGCAAGCAGCTTTTCGCCGAACAGGCGGAAGACCGTTTCATCGGTGATCAAGGCGATTTTGGCGGCTTTATATTTTTTAAGCTCTTCGATGAAAAGCGTGGAAAAGACCAGTCCCGCCCCTAAAAAAAGCGGAATTTTTTTTT
The DNA here is from genome assembly GCA_041652275.1 of Parachlamydiales bacterium. Lineage (GTDB taxonomy): Bacteria > Chlamydiota > Chlamydiia > Chlamydiales > SM23-39 > JBAZHS01. The sequence continues at coordinate 436 of JBAZHS010000110.1, read as the reverse complement.
CTTTAAAGTTCAGTTCTAAGGTTTTCATCACAATTAACCGTGTGCCAGGCCCCGGCCGCCGGAAATCTGGCGCGGCGCCTTAGTTTAGGCATAATTTTAACCGGCGGTTTAAAGCCCATGATTTTTTTAAAGGGCCATTATAGCCTTTTTCTTTAAAAAAGGCTAAAATAGAAAGCTTAAAAATAAAAAAGACAACGGTTAAAAAATAATGTTGGTGATTGCTTTAAAATATTTTTCGAAAAAAGCGTTGCTCCAGGCCGAAAGGGAAGCTGACCTGATTGAGCTAAGGCTGGATTTTTTACCTCTGGACGCTAAGCGGCTTTTAAGGTTGCAAAAGCGGCTGCGGAAGCTGGTTAGCAAACCCCTGATTCTAACTTTGCGCCCCAAAAGCCAGGGCGGCTTTTTTTCAGGCACGGAAAAAGAACGTTTAAACCGC
>JBAZHS010000109.1:0-4563 GCA_041652275.1 Parachlamydiales bacterium | reverse complement strand
CCGTCAAAACCAGCCAAAAAGAGCTGCTTGCCCTCCTGGCCGTTTTAGAAGCCCAGGTTGATTTTCCGGAAGAAGATCTGGAAGAAAGCTCCCTGGCAGATCTGGAAAAAAAACTCTTTTTAATCCTGGAAAAAATCCAGGCCCTGGCGGCCTCTTTTGAAAACGGCCTGCTTGTGCAATCCGGAATCCGCTTAACAATCCTGGGCGCGCCCAACGTCGGCAAATCCTCGCTTTTCAACGCCCTCTGCCAAAAAGACCGGGCCATTGTCAACCGCCAGCCGGGAACAACCAGGGACATTCTGGAAGAAAAAATCCAGCTGGGAGGGCTGCTTTTTCATCTCTGCGATACCGCCGGCATCCGCCAAACCCGCTCTTCCGTTGAAAAAGAAGGCATCCGCCGGGCCAAAGAAAAAAGCCGGTCCAGCGATCTGAACCTGCTGGTTTTAGACGCTTCGCGGCCCTTGCAAACAACCGAACTAAAGCTGATCGAACAGGCCCAAAGGCTGACCACCATTTTAATCTGGAACAAAACCGACCTGAACCCGCAGCCGCCGACCATCGGCTTTCCCTTTGAGCTGCGCCTGTCTTTAAAGCCGAAAAAAGAAAACGGCTACCCCCCCATCGAAGAGCTGAAAGAAACCCTGAAAAAAATCGCTTTAAAAACCCCTTTGCGCCAAGAAGAGCTGCTGTTAACCTCCGAACGCCATCAAAAAGCGCTTTTGGAAGCCTGGGAAAACGGCCAAAAAGCTTTAGCAGGCCTCAAACAGAAACTTTCAGCAGAACTGATCGCTGAAGATTTGCGCTTTGCGCTTTTAAGCCTGGGCCGGATCATCGGCCAGGATCTTTCCGAAGATCTGCTCAGTGAAATTTTCTCTAAGTTCTGCGTCGGCAAGTAATGCCAAGGCCGCCGCCCATTAAAGCATAGCTCTCGATTCCCCGGGCGGAAAGCTGCTGCAGTTCATCCTTAAAAAGCACTTTGTTTTTTAAAAAAAGCAGAACCAGCGTCGAGCCGCCAAAAGCAAAATAGCCCATTTCCGCTCCTTTGGGATACACAATTCCCGGTTCATAGGTAGTTTGGATTGAGCTGACCAATGCCGCGCCGATCGCCACGGCCAAAACCCGGCCAAAAAGCTCCGTTTCCAGCTCAATTAAACAGCGCTTGTTTTCCCAAAGCGTTTCGGGCTTCAGCCGGAGGGCCTGGGGATTGACCGAATAAAAAGAGCCCCGGATCAACCGGGCCGGCTTTGCCCTGGCCTGGCAGGGAAAATGAAAACGGTGGTAATCTACCGGCGCCAGGCGGGCGATGGCAAGCGCTCCTTCCCGGTATTCTTCGGCCAAAGGCCCGTCCTGTAAAAGGCTCTTTAGGTCAAAGCGGCGTCCCTTAAGCCAAAAAGGACCGGTTTGGGCCAGGTTTTCAAAAACCAGGTACCTGGCATCGGCCGGCAAAATTAACGCTTCTGAAGAAATCGGTCTTTTTTCCGGTTTCAACCGGCGGACAAAAAAATCGTTAAAAGAGGTAAATTCTTCCGGTTTTTTCACAAACTCGGAGCTGTCGATTTGGTATTTTTTTAAAAAAGGCCAAATCTGCTTTTTAGAAAAAAAACTTTTTTGCCACAAACCTAGCAGTTGGGAAAAAAAAGCAAAACGGCCAAAAAGCCAGCGCAAAAATTTGGCCGGCAGATTATTTTGACAAAAAAAAGCCAGAAAGCTCTGTCCGTAGACTTTTTCCGTAAAAAAAACTTTTTTTCTCAGATCAAAGATTTGCTTTTCAGGCATAGCTTTCCCTCTCTTTTCTAAGTTTAGCATATAGGCAAAGGTCAATAAAGCGCCCCTGAAAAAACAGCGCTTCTTTCAGAACCCCTTCCAACTTATAGCCGCACTTTTGGGCCACTTTCAAGGCCGCCCTTTGGTAATTCGGGATCAAAAGCTGCAGCCGGTTAATGTTCTTCGATTGAAAAAAATATTCGGAAAAAATTCCAAGCGCCTCGCTCATCAGCCCTTTCGAGCGCTCTTTTTCCGAAAAAATCGCAAACTTTAAATTATAGCCGTCGTAAAGCCGGTTTTTTGCAAAAACCAAAACACCCAGCAAATGCTCTTTGTAATCGGCAACCACCAAAAGCCCTCCGTCCTCGGAAAAAAAACCGTTTTGCAAAAAAAGCCCTTCAAAAACCGGGTAGCTTTCCAGCTCATAAAAAAAACCCTCTTTAGAAAAAACCAGTTCTTCCAAAGCGGAGTAGAGTTTTTCCAGATCGCTTTTCTGAACCCGCCTTACCTTAACTTTAGAGCCTTCGAGCATAAATTTTATTTTTAAATTATTTACAAGCTTTGCAGTTTTTTATTTTAAAGATTTATTACTAAAAACACCAATTTAAAAATTATTTTTTAAAGCAAATTTAATTTTTAATTACAAACACTCCGGGTAATAATAAATAGTTTTTAAAATCTAAATAAAAAAACCAAACCTAAAAAACCACCACTTTTGTTCCGAACTTATTAATTTTTTATTTGACTTTAACTGTTTTTAAAACCTACATTTGTAACACAATTTTTTCTTCAAAGGAGGTGTTTTATGGCAAGTCCTATTCGCAGCCCTTCCCTGCCCTACTTCGGCTTCCGGCCGATCGAGTCTTCTTATGTTGAAAGCCCTGGAGTGCCCAGGGCAAGAAGCCTGGAAGACTTTTCCGACTTTGTTTATAAAGTTAAAAGGACCAGTTCTTTTGAAAGGCTAAACCAGTTTTTGGAAGACCGGCGCTTTCCCCTTGGCCGTGAAACGCCCGTCGGCCAAAGGTTTTCAGAAACTCACTGGAACTGCCTCGACCCAAAAAGTAAAGAAGCCGTCAAATTCCGGAGCCACGAATGGCGCATTGAAAGGGAATACAAGTTTAGAGTAATAGCCGTCGGCACAAGAAGCATTCTTTTGCACTCGGGCCTAATGCTGCTCGGCGTTGTTTTTCCTCCCGTCTATGTAATTCCAATTGGCTGCTTAATCTCTTTTGGAACCACTATATTCAAATATCGCAGGCTCTTTCAAGAGTGGGAGAGAAAATAAATTTACAGGCAAAAATATAACCCAAAAACTTGAAAAAACCAACCTTTGTTTTGTATGTCCCTTCCCATCAACTTTCAGGCGTTCCGGCCGCTTTATTCCGATTTTACCAGCGCCGAAAGCCCCCCTCTTGATTCTTCGTTTCAACTGACCCCGAAGCTTTCAGGCTCTTCTATCCGTCAATGCGGCTTTCTTTTGCCAACCACCGCTAAAAGAGCCTGCCGGCAACAATTGGCCGCGGGAAAAAAAACCGGCGGTAATTTCAGACACCGCACAATCAAAACGCTTAGCGTCGGCCTGTCGGCGGTTTTCAGCAGCTTTTTTTTAGGCTATATTTTCTCCCTTCCGCTGGTTTGGCCGCTTTTTTTTTCTTCCCTGGCCCTGCTGGCAACAGTCAAAGCCGCCTATAGCTGGATCCTACTGCCTTTTTGGACCGCCCAAAAAGAAACCGCTAAACAGAAATTCATGCAGGCCCAAAAACCACCGTTTTCATCTCCACGAGCCGGTCTTTAAGAAAAACCAACCTCTTCATTGTCAGAAAAGCCCCCATCTTCTAAAATGAAGGACAATTTTAAGGTCAAATAAATTATGTTCGGTTTTTTAAAAAAAATCTTCGGCACCGCCCAAAACCGTATTTTTAAACGCTATCAAAAGATCGTTGTCAAAATCAACCTTTTGGAAGCCGAGGACCAAAAACTAACCGACGAAGAGCTGGTCCAAAAAACCGCGCAGCTCAAACAGCGCTATCAGAACGGAGAAACGCTGGAAAGCCTGATGCCCGAGGCTTACGCTGCGGTGAAAAACGCCTGCCGCCGCCTTCTGGGCTCCGAAGTGCATGTTTCCGGCTATGACCAGAAATGGGACATGGTGCCCTACGATGTCCAGCTGCTTGGCGCAATTGCCATGTTCTACGGCGCCATCGCCGAAATGCAAACCGGCGAAGGCAAAACCCTTACCGCAGCCATGCCCCTTTACCTGCACGCCCTTTCCTCCAAGGCCACCCACCTGGTTACCGTCAATGACTACCTGGCCAAACGGGACTGCGAATGGATTGGCTCGATCTTTAAAAAGCTCGGCCTAAGCGTGGCCGCTTTAACCAACGATGTGGAGCTTTCCCAAAGAAAAGCGGTCTACGCCGCCGACATTGTCTACGGCACCGCTTCCGAATTCGGCTTTGATTACCTGCGCGACAATTCCATGGCTTCTTCCCAGGAAGAGCAGGTGCAGCGCCAGCCCTTTTTTGCCATCATCGACGAAATTGACTCGATTCTGATCGACGAGGCCAGAACGCCGCTTATTATCTCCGGACCTTCCAGTGAAAGCCGTCAAATGTACGGCGCTTTGAAAGAACAGGTCGCCGCGGTGGTCCGCTTGCAAAGAGACCTTTGCGGCCATCTGGCCTCAGAAGCCAAAAAAGAACTGGAAAGCTTCGGCCTTTTAAACGAACAGACCATGCCCAAGATCACCAAACAGACCGAAGAGGCCTTTAAAAAGCTCTGGCTGGTCGGCAAAGGCAC
>JBAZHS010000108.1:0-4580 GCA_041652275.1 Parachlamydiales bacterium | reverse complement strand
TCCTCCTTCAGCCGCCCTCTGCCAAAGCGAAAAAAAACTCGGCCTTTATTTTAATTTCTACGGCCTGGTCTGGCAGTCTAAAGAAGGCTCTTTGGAATATGCCGCCAAGAACAAATACCGTACCGATACTTTGGAAACCACCAACCAATATACCTTTGTAACACCCGATTTCGGCTGGCGGCCCGGATTTAAGCTGGAAGCCGGCTACTACCTGCCTTTTGACAACTGGGATTTAAAAGCCAACTGGACCTGCTATAACGGAGAAATCTCTAACAATAAAAAACATGTCAATGTCGAGCTGGTGCCCGGCAATAACGGCGTTGTGCCAATCCAGTTCGTTTATTATCTGGCCGGCTCTCTCACCAATGTGCCCCGTTTTGAGCACGCCACCGGCGATTTAAAGATCCACTTTAATTCTTTTGACCTGGACGCCGGAAGGTACTTTTGGGCCGGCAAGCGTTTCTCTTTCCGTCCCTACGGCGGACTGAAGTGCGGCTGGATCGACCAGAACTATACCGTCTACTATGAAAACAGCAACCTTTTCCAAACCGGCAGTCAGCTTTTTTACATTACGAGCTCCGTCAGCCGTTTTAAAAACGACTCCCTGGGCCTCGGCCCCAAAATGGGCTTTGAGGCCAAATGCCACCTCAAAGGAAACTTCCAGCTTTTAGCCAACGGCTATTTCAGCCTTTTGCCCACCCGCTTTAACTTAAAAAAAGTCCAGACCGATCTTTTCAACATTGTCGAAACCGGCGGCGCCTTCCACCAGTTTATTTTGAAAAAAAAGCTCCATATGCTTAACCCCAATATTGGCCTGCAGCTTGGCTTCGGCTACGGCGGCTGTTTTTTAACCCGCTATTTTCTGGGCCTGTTCCTTTCTTATGAAATGCAGTACTGGTGGGCCCAGAACCAGACCCTGCGCTTTGTCAGCAAAGAAAACTTTGCGCTGGCCACTCCAGCCAGAGGAGATTTGCAGCTGCACGGCTTAAGCGCCTACATTAAGTTTGAATTCTAACCTTTAGGAAAAAGCCTATGTTCAAAAAGCTCCTGATCGCTTTTTTACCCCTGTTGATTTTAGGCGAAGAAATTGTCGCGCCGCTATCCAAAGCTCCTCCCTCATCCCCGCTTCCCGCTTCTAGCGCCTCCTCGGAAAAATGCTTCTTGAGCTCTTCGCGTCCCTGCCTGGAGGGCTGTGAAACGACCAAATGGGGTTTTTTTTCCGAGATCACCTGGCTGTACATGGAGCCCAAGGTCGACCGCCTGCCGATCGCCCTGAAAGATGACCATCCCGATGCTTTCATCACCAATGTAAATTTCCCCGAATTCAAATTCAAGCCCGGCTTTAAAATTCTTTTCGGCCTACACCTTCCCCGGATCAACTGGGACACCGCCTGGCAATGGAGCGAGCTTTATTCCAAAACCCAAAAAAACCTGTCTTCAAATACCTGCCAGTTCCTGCCTGCTTATTATAACGAAGACTTTTTTCCCTACGGCAATTCTCCGCGCTTCCAAAGGGTCGCAGCCAGAGAAAAGCTTTATTTTAATGCCATCAACTGGGATGTCGGCAAATCCATCTGGCTGACGAAAGCGCTTTCGCTACACATCCGCGGCGGCGTCGAAGGTGATTTTATCAAGCAGGCGCTCAAAGTCAATTATGATGGCGGCAACACCACTTCCGGCACAACAACCTACCGGATTTTTTCCAGCCAGGAAGTCTTAAACAACACTTCCAAGGGCGCCGGCATCCGGATCGGCTTTGATTCCAAATGGCAAACGCCGGCTGCGGCCTTTTCGCTTCTGGCCGCGCCTTCCTTGGCTTTCATTTTAACTTCTTTCAACATGTTCCAATACAGCCGGATCGCTGCTCTTGCCAGCGACCTTTCAGGCGACACTTACGCCAATTCTTTCGACAAAATCAAAGAGCACATCTGGGTCGTGCGCCCGAACGCCCAGATCATCCTGGGAATGCATTTCGGCCATTGTTTCAACGGCTGTTTTTTAGCTTTCAGCGCCGCTTACGAAGCCCATTATTTCTGGGAGCAGAACCTCAACCGCCCAAGCCACATCCAAAGGGCCAGCTATCCGACCAAAGGCGATCTCTTTTTGCACGGCCTAAACCTGGCCTTTAAAGTAGAATTTTAATGTAAGGAAAACTTATGAAAAAAACTTTTTTCTGCCTGATGGCCATAACCTACTGTTTCGCTTCCGACAGCAACTATCTGCCTTTTCCCGCCTGCCCCCCTCCGGAAACGCGCTGGCGCACTTCTTTCCAGCTTCTGGTCTCCCAGGCGAAAATGAACTCTTTGGAATATGTTTTAAACAACCGCGCTGACAATAGCGATGTCAACGGCCATCTGGAAAGTCTGGATTTTAACTTTAAATTCGGCGGCAAGCTGGAGCTGGGCTATCTTTTTTCCCATGACCTTTGGGACTTAAAGCTGGCAGGCTCTTTTCTTTATTCCAAAGCCCAGGACCGGGCTTCCCAACCGGTCACTTCCCAAACTGCCGTAGAAGATCCCTTTATCAGCCAGGGGCTAGTGCCAATCTGGTTTCATCCGAGCGCTTATCTAAACAGCGCTTATAACAACATCCGCTTTGCAAACGCCAGGGCTGCTTGGAAGCTCGACTTCTACGATGCGGAAATGGACCTGGGCCGCCTTTTTAAGGTGGGCGAAAAAATCGAGCTAAGGCCAGCCTTCGGCCTGAAGAGCATTTTCACTTACCAAAAGCTGTCAGTTGAACTTTCCAACGGCCGTTCTTTTTTTTATGATAGCAATCTGTTAATTCCCACGTTATTAACCCCCGCCGACAGCAGCCTCCATCTGCACAACAATGCTATTGGCCTGGGGCCCAAGGTCGCCTTAGGCGCCAAATGGTTTTTGCATCCCAATTTCAAGCTTATTTTCGATGCTGCGGGCGCTTTGCTCTTTACCCATTTTACAACCAGCCGCCGGGAAACGGCCGACTATACGTTGACCTCAAACGAGATTTCTACTGAATACGGCGAAAACTTCAATGGCCGAGCCGCTTTCAACGGCTCTAAGCCCTATGTAGGCCTCAACCTCGGCCTGGGCTGGGAGAAATGTTTTGCCCGAGCCGGAAGCTCTCCTGTGAAATGCGCTCTGGACTGTTCTTACCTGCTGGAGAATTTCTGGAAGATCAACCAGCTGATCAAATTCATCGACGACTATGCCGACGGCACCTATCTTTCCGACAATACCGATCTGCAGATCCAAAGCATTGTTTTCGCCTTCAGCTTTTCTTTTTAAGGTTTTTTAAGAAAAATAAAAGCCGCAAGCCGGCTGGCCGCCAATACAATTCAGGCCCCTGCCTTTCTTCCGGAAAAACTGGCGGAAAATTTCCGCCGCCCCCTGATTCAGTAACAGCGCCAAAAAACCCTTTCTTCAGACGCAGACAAACCCGCTAAACAGTAAATTTTAAGCATAAAAATCCGTCTTTTTAAAAGCAGCTATCCCTGCTCAAAATCCTGCAAAATGTACTCAACGGTTCGTTCAAAGCCCAAAGCATTAATGTCCAGCTTGCGAAAGCCCTTTTCTTTTTTAAACCAGGTCAGCTGCCGTTTAACATAGTGGCGGGAAGCTTTTTTAAAATCTTCTAAAAAATGCTCCAGATCTTTCGTTTTTTGTTCCGTTTTGAAAAAACTCAAAGCCTGCCGATAGCCGATCGCCTGAGATGCCGTATAGTTATTTTCCAGCCCTTCTTTTTGCAGCTGCCGGACCTCTTCAATCAAGCCCTTTTCCACCATTTCTTCGCAGCGCATTTCCACCCTGGAATACAATAGATTCCTTGGCATCTGGATCAGCCAGAGCCGAAAATCATAATTTTCGTTTTCCCTCTTTTCGGGCTTGGGAAAAGCGGAAACCATCTGTCCGGTAAGGGTGATGATCTCCAGCGCCCGGACCACCTTATGGGTATCTTTTTCCGAAATCGTCAAAGCGTAGGCGGGGTCCAGGATCTGCAGCCTTTCGTAAAGCGATTCGATGCCGACCCGTTCAGCCAGCTCCTCGAGTTTTTTTCTTACGGCTTCTACCGACGGCGGACCTTGCGGCGGACCATATAAAAGGGCATGCAGATAAAAGCCCGAGCCCCCGCAGATGATCGGCACCCTGTTTTCCAACAAAATGCTCTTCAGGGCCCGGCCGGCCTCGTTGCAATAGCTGACTACATTGTAGTTCTGGCTAACTTCGCAGACATCCAAAAGATGATGGGGCACTTTTTTTCTTTCTTCCCAAGTGGCCTTGGCCGTACCGATATCCATGCCTTTGTAAACCTGCATGGAGTCTGCCGAGATCACTTCTCCTCCCAGGATCTGGGAAACCGCCAAAGCGATCCGGGTTTTGCCGACCCCCGTCGGACCGGCAATCACAATCACGCGCTTTTTTTTCAGGGCTTCGGCCTTTTTTTTTCTAAGGGCCAGGTAAAGCGGAGAAAAGAGCGTTTCATGGTCCATCTCAAGAGGCTGGAAAGTCGAGCCCATTTTATGCCTTAGTTAAAAAACCGCTTTTTTCAGAATAAAAAAAAAAAATATTTTAAACCAGACTTAAGTCGCATAAAACCCG
>JBAZHS010000107.1:0-4691 GCA_041652275.1 Parachlamydiales bacterium | reverse complement strand
GGGAAAGGGCTTTTTTTTCGGGGGGTTGTTTGAAGAAAACCACCTTTTGGAGGATTTTCTGGCGGCCTTGGCTTTGGCTAGAGCTTTGGAAGTTGAAATGGCAACCTTGCAGAAGATGGCAAAAAAATTAAAAAGCCCGGAGCTGCGTTTTGAAAAAATGGTAAAAAACGAAATCCTGTTTGTGAAAGACTGCTATAACGCCAGCGAGGCTTCCATGGAAGCGGCCTTGGAGAACCTGCCAATGGTGGCAGGTAGAAAAATTGCGGTCCTGGGAGAAATGAAAGAGCTGGGAGCTTTTTCTAAAAAGTGCCATAAAAAGATCGGTAAAAAAGCTTTCCGTTACGCTGATCTTTTGCTCTGTTTGGGCCGGGAGGGACGGCTTATGGCCGAGGCTTTTCAAGAGGAGAAAGAAAAAACCGAAAAGAGCGGCCAGCAGGTTTTCAAGCAGGCTTTTTGGTTTGAAGATCAAAAAGAGCTGGCTTTGTTTTTAAAAAGCCGGATGCAAAAGGGCGATCTGGTCCTGGTCAAGGGGTCGCGGTCGATGGCAATGGAAAAGATCTTTGACTGGCTGTAGGGATTAAATGCGATCGGCCAGGCGTTTTATTTTTAAAAATCTGATGTGGGGTTGCGGGGCTTTTTAGCGGCTGGTTGTAAAAACTCTTTTTCTTTTCCGTGTTTTTTGACAGGACTGAAGAGGTGGTTTTTGATCTGGATTAAAAATAACTTGTTCGTTAGAGCAGATTAATGCCGGTTAAATTTTGCTCTCTGAGGAATTTTTTAAAACACCAGTTGAAAAATAGTTCTAAAGGGACGGAATTCGGAAACGTTTTTTTTACCGGATAGAAGAGGTGGAAGCGGAAGCGGCCGGGGTCTTTTGCATTTTTGCTTTGCTCAATTTTAGATCCAAAGCTATGATGAAAATATCTTCAATTGTTTTTTCTTATGCTGCTTTTTTTGATCCGTTTTTTGGAGAAGGGCTTTCAGCTTAAGGTTCCTTCCGTCTTCAACTACTCTTCTACCAGAATGCTTTTGGCGGCCCTGAGCGCTTTGGTGATAACAATCTTTTGCGGGCCCTTTTTTATCCGCAAGCTTTATGAACTGAAGATCGGACAGCCGGTGAGAAGCGCCAAAGAGTGCCCGGTTCTGGCCGAACTGCATAAAAAAAAGGGACAAACGCCGACCATGGGCGGCCTTTTAATGCTTTTTTCTTTGCTCCTTTCTTTGGTTTTGTGGATGGACTTTGCTTCGCCCTTTACCTGGATTTTGCTGGGAGTGAGCCTGGCCTTGGGCCTGATCGGAGCCTTCGATGATTTTTTGAAGCTGAAATACAAAAATAGCCGGGGGCTGAGGGCCAGGACCAAATTTGTCTGGCAGGTCTTGATCGCCGCTTTGGTCGGCTGCTACCTTTTATTAAACGAAGGCTCGCAAAAAGCGCTTTTAGGTAAAAAACCGCCGGTCGCCAAGGAGATGGTGCAGGGTAAAATGGTGCTTTTGAGCTCTCAGGAATATACGCAAAGGCTGTATCTGCCTTTTTATAAGGAGCCCCTTAAGATCGGGGGCTGGCTGGCTTTTTTACTGGTGGTTTTAACCATTGTCGGTTCTTCGAACGCAGTGAATTTGACCGACGGACTGGACGGATTGGCCGCGGGCTGTTTGGTTTTGGTCGGCTCCTTAATGGCCCTGGTGGCTTTTTTATCCAATAATATCGAAATTTCCCGATACCTGAACATTTTATATATCGAAGGAAGCGGGGAAATTGCGGTTTATTTGCTGGCTTTGAGCGGGGCCGCCTTGGGCTTTTTATGGTATAATGGCCATCCGGCCCAGGTCTTTATGGGCGATACCGGATCTTTGGCTTTGGGCGGTATTCTGGGCTTGGCAGCGGTTTTATTGAAAAAAGAGCTTTTGCTGGCCCTGATCGGGGGGATCTTTGTGATCGAGGCGCTTTCGGTCATTTTGCAGGTGGCTTATTTTAAGCTGCGCCGCCAGCGGATTTTTTTATGCTCGCCCCTGCACCATCATTTTGAATACAAGGGGTGGGCGGAGACCAAGGTCGTTTTGCGTTTTTGGATCGTCGGCCTTCTGCTGGCAATCATCGGCCTGATCTCGCTCAAGTTTCAATAGAAGAAGTTTGAAAGGGTTTTTTAAGTGGGAAAGAAATTTGCAACTTTTAACTGACGGCGGCTTTTCCTTGCGAAAGGGGTCTGTTTGCCGTAAAAATGATAAAAATATATGCGTAAAGCACTGGTGATCGGCTACAAGATTTCGGGAAGGGACGCGGCAGAGTATCTGCTTTCAAGAGGCTACCGGGTGGCGGCCTTCGATCAAAACCCGCTGGTTTTCCAGGACCAAAAACCCCGGGAAGGCGAGGTTTTTGTTACAGAAATGGACCAGCTGCCCTGGAGCGAGATTGCCTTGGCGGTGGTCTCGCCGGGAGTGGGGGGCGGGCATCCGGTAATTTTGGAAGCCAAAAAAAGAAAGATCGAAGTTATTGGCGAGGTGGAGCTGGCCCTGCGGTTTTTAAGCAATCCGACGGTGGCCGTTACCGGAACCAATGGCAAAACGACCGTGACTTCTTTGATCGCTTTTGTGTTAAACCGGGTGGGCAAAAAAGCTTTGGCAGTCGGCAATATCGGCAAAAGCCTGACTTCCTGCTTGTTGGAAAAAAAAGAGGAGATCCTGGTGGTTGAGCTTTCGTCTTTTCAGCTGGAAGGGCTGCAAAAAAGGGCTTTTGGGGCCGGAGTGGTGCTCAATATTACCCCGGACCATTTGAACCGCCACAAGACTGAGGAGAACTACGCCAGGGCCAAGCTCTCTTTGGGCCGCCGGATCAAGGCGGGCGGGAAATTTTTTGTTTCCAAAACGGTGGCGGAAAAATTCCGCCACCTTTTGCCGGAGAACTTTCATATATATGATTATGACGAGAAGCCCTTTTTGGAATACGGGCCCATGGAACGGCAGAACCTGCTCGGCGCCTGGCGCCTGCTCGAGGGCCTGGGCGTTAGCCTGGAAGAGTTTAAAGCCGCCCTGCAGGAATTTAAAAGGCCGCAGCACCGGATGGAATATGTGGCCAAGATCGGGGGAGTTGCTTTTTATAATGATAGTAAAGCTACGAACATTTATTCTGTGATTTATGCCGTCGGCGCTTTGAAAGGCCCGATTATTTTGATTGCGGGCGGCGAAGACAAGGGGCTGGATTTCAGCGAATGGAACCAGGCCTTCCAGGGCAAAGTAAAAAAGGTTTTGGCCATTGGCAAATGCCAGGAAAAAATCCAAAGGGAGCTTGACGCGGTTTTTGGAGTCGAGCTTTTGGGCAATTTGGAAGCGGCGCTCAAAAGAGCGCTTGTTTTGGCCAAAGAAGAAGAGAATGTTCTGCTCTCGCCCGGCTGCGCCAGTTTTGACCAGTTTCAAAACTATGAGCACAGGGGAGAGGAGTTTAAAAAAATGGTAGATCGGCTTGCCAAAGGAGAAAAATAAAAAGCTATGAACAAGAAAGATATCATTGTGATTTCAGTTTTAGTCAACGCCGGATTGCTGGTCATTTTGCTGATATCCGCTTTGACTTCCAAGGAAAGCTATCTGGTGGCCTCTTCGGCCCAGGTGGCCTCCAGCATTTTGCAAAAAGACGCCGAGGGCATGAGCTCTTCTCAGCCGGCATCTGAAGAAAACAGCCTTTCCGCTTTGACCTCGGGCTTAGAAATGAACCTGGACGAAACACCGCGAGTCGACGGGGAAATCGTGCACCAGCTGCCGGAGATTGCCGCCGCACCGTCTTCTGTCAGCGAAGTGGCTTTGCCGGAAGTGATGGCGCCCTTTGAGCAGAAAGAGCCGGCGATAAGCGTCAGCGCGGAAAAAGACTTTGAAGCCAAATGCATTGAGATCAAGGTCAAAAGCGGCGATTCTTTGGACCGCCTGGCCAAAAAATACCATGTTTCCATTGGCGACATACAAAGAGCCAATAATCTGAGCGGCAGTTTTTTGAGAAAAGGTCAAAACCTGAAAATTCCAACCCGGGTTAAGGCTTTGGCCAAAACTTCCGGGGCTTTGGAAAATTCTTCTAGGTACTATACGGTGAAGCCGGGGGACAATCCCTGGACGGTGGCCATGAAGCACCATCTGAAGGTCGAAGACCTTTTAAAGATGAACAACCTGGACCGCAAGAAGGCCAAAAAACTGCAGGCGGGAGACAAGCTAAGAGTTAGATAATGCCCAGAATGGCTTTAGTTTTAGTAATGAGCGCCCTGGTTATTTTTTTAATCGGGCTGCTCATGATTTTTAACACGACTTCGGCGGAAATGCTGGACCGGGCGGTCGAAGGCGATACTTTTCAGCCTTTGGCCAAACAGGTTATTTATGCGGCTTTGGGCTTTTTTTTGGGCTTGGCCGTCTATAAGCTGGGCTACGGCAACCTTCTGCGCCTGGCTCCGGCCCTGATGTTTTTCGGCACGGTTTTGCTGATTTTGGTCTTTGTGCCCAAAATCGGCTGCGAGATCAACGGGGCCAAAAGGTGGATCGGTTTTCAGGGCTTTACTTTTCAGCCCTCGGAAATTATGAAGTACCTGATTCCGCTTTATGCGATCAGCTTTTTTCAAAAAAACCGCTCAGCGATTGATTTTCGGTTTTTTTTCCGGCTTTTGGTCGTGCTTTTGCCTCCGATCGGCTTGATCCTGATGGAGCCGGACAACGGCACC
>JBAZHS010000106.1:0-4708 GCA_041652275.1 Parachlamydiales bacterium | reverse complement strand
CGGACAGACGTAGTTGTACTGTAAGGCGACCAGGGCCAGGGATAGCAGGGAATCTAAAACCGCCACGGATTGCGAGGCGGCGAAGACCTGCGGGCTGAAAGTTTTGACGGTTTCTTTCAGTTCGTTATAGAGCTTTTGTTCTAAAAAATTACTTTTGGCTTCGGCTGAAAGGATCTTTTCCTCGAAGGCTTTCAGCTCTTCGGAAATAAAGCGCTCGCCGTTAACCAGCGTTTGTTTGCGGATAAAGGAGCTGGGCATTTTTTCTAAAGCCGCCTTGCTGACTTCAATAAAGTAGCCAAAGACATTGGTAAAGCCGACTTTCAGGGTCTTGATACCGGTTTCTTTTTTGAGGCGGTTTTGGTATTCTTCGATCCAGTTTAAGGCATTTTGGGCAAAAGAGCGCAGATTGTCGAGTTCGGCATTATAGCCGGGTTTGATCATGCCGCCTTCCGCCGTACGCAAAGGGGGATTTTCTCTGAGTGCTTTTTTCAGGAGTCCGGCGCATTTTTCAAAATCGCCAAGCCCTTCGGCAGCTTCCCTGATCAGGGGAGAAGCAAAAGATTTCAAAAGGCTGCGAAGAGGGGGGAGTTTTTCTAAAGAAAGGCCAAGGGCCGCCAGGTCTCTTGGCGTCGCGAAGTTAGCGGAAAGGCGCATCATCAGCCGTTCCAGGTCTTTAATCTTTTCCATCAGGCCAATTAATTCCGGTCTGGCTTGGGCTTGGTCTAAAAGCTCTTGAACGGCCGCCTGTCTTTTTTTGATTTCCACAAGCGAAAGCAGGGGGTGCTTGAGCCACTCTTTGAGCATGCGCCCGCCCATGGGGGTCAAAGTAAAGTCCAAAACTTCCCAAAGCGTGCTTTTGGTCTTATGGCTTTTGTCGGCCGAAAGATTGCTTTCGATCAGTTCCAGATGGCGCAAGCTGGCCGAGTCGATCGCTAAAAAATCTTTTAGTTCCAAGGGAGTGATGGAGGTGATGTGGGAAAGATCAAGGCGGCGCTTTTCTTTTAAATAGCTTAACAGTGCGCCGGAAGCGATAACGGCTGCATTTTTGCCTTTCAGGCCGAAACCGTCTAAAAGCTGTACGGCAAAGTGGCCGAGCAGAGCTTCCCAGTTGGTGCGGAAATCAAAGAACCAGTCTTCTTCAACGCTAAGATCGGGCTGGAAAACCAAAAAGAGCTCCCGGAAAAAAATAGCAAGCTCTTTTTCCAGCTTGGAGGAAAGCAGGATTTCCGCCGGCCTTCGTTTAAAAAGCTCGTCTTTGAGCTCTTTGAGGCTTTCGGTTTCCAAAACGAAAAATTCGGCGGTGGTAAGATCTAAAAAGGCCAGGCTCCAGGTAGCTGAGATGCGGCTTAGGCAGGCGAAAAAGTTGTTGCTTTTCTCGTTTAACAGCGCTGAGCTGACGAGCGTTCCTTTCGAAATGATGCGCACCACTTCGCGTTTGACCAGCCCTTTGGCCGTCTGGGGGTTTTCCATCTGTTCGGCGATGGCCACCTTATAGCCGGCCTTGATCAGATCGTCGATGTATTCCTCGACGGTGTAAAAAGGAATGCCGCACATAGGCACAGACTGTCTTTTGGTCAATGTTAAGGCAAGCGCTTTGGCAATGATTTTGGCATCTTCAAAGAAGGCTTCGTAAAAATCGCCGAGCCGAAAAAGCAGGAGCGCTTCTTTGGCCTGTTTTTTGCATAGAAGCCACTGTTCCATCATGGGTGTGAGTTTTTCAGACATGGAAATCAAGCTCTTTTGGGCTGATTTTAGCCGATAGGGTTTTTCTAAACTATGGATTTTTCTTCTGTAAAATTTTAGAAGCTTTTTGCCTTAGTGAGGTGGACCCCATTGTCAAGACCAAAAAATAATCTTTGCCGTATCTTCCGCAAATCTTTCTGCATTCATTTTTCTTTCTAAAGACCGCAGGTTTTCCGGCTTTTAATTTCCCAATAAACAGGCCTCTTAGTGACTTTTTTCGGGTTTTTCGCTAACCTTGGTTTTTTAGGCCGGCCAATTTATGGTTTTTTTTCAGCGCAAGGTTTTTCAGGTTTCCTTTGCCACTTCCTGTTTTGAAAAAGACTGGAAACAGCTGCTTGTCGACCCGGATTATTTAAAAAGCTCCTTGATCGAGCCGCACGGCTACCCCTTTGCGGAAAAGCTTTTGATTATCAACAATGTTTTGGATCCCAAAGAAGTGGCCTTTTGGGCCCAGAAACGGGTTGATGAAGGTCTTTTGAGCCGGTTTTATTTGGCCGACGATGTGGAAACGGAGATGCTGAAGTTCTTTGACATTGAAAAAGGCCTTTTCAAGGCCAAGGGCCCGCCGATCCCTGACGAGTGGGTTTATTACAATGCCCGGGGGGTTTTAACCGCGATCTTTCTTTGCCGGAGCGATTTTCTGCTTTACCAGACCGGCGATGTGCGGATGGAAAAAAAGATCAACTGGATCGGCCGGGCGATAGAGTTGATGCACAAGCATTCCGATTACAAAGTAGCCAATTTGACCTGGAACCACCGGTATGCGGAGGCCAAGCGGGAAGCTGTTAAAAAGGAAAAGGGCTTTTTTGTGGCGGAAAGCGGGTTTTCCGACCAGCAGTTTTTAGTCAGGGCGGCGGACTTTAAAGCGCCCATTTACCGCCAGCTGCATCCCGAGAGCCGCTTTTTTCCGTGGGGGGACACCTTTGAAAAACGCGTTTTTAGCTTTATGAAAAACCAGGGCTGGAAAAGAATGACTTATAGCCGGGGCTCTTACCTGCACCGGAGTTTTTAGCTTATGCGGACATTTACCAAAGAAAGTTTGGAGCTTTTAAGGCAAAGGATCGACCTGGCCGAGGTCGTTTCCGGTTATGTCGATTTGAAAAGAGCGGGTTCTTCCTACAAAGGACTGTGCCCGTTTCATGAAGAAAAGACTCCTTCTTTTGTGATTCAAAGCGGCGATACCCACTATCACTGTTTCGGCTGCGGGGCCCACGGGGACGCGGTGGAATTTTTAATGGTCAGCCAGCGCTTTTCTTTTGTCGAGGCCATCGAGGCTTTGGCGGAGAAGTTCGGCGTCCATCTGGAGTGGACCGATGCCAAAGAAGTTTACAAGGGGCCCAACAAGGCGCTCTTGAAGGCCGCTTTGGAAAAGACGGCTCTTTTTTGCCATTATTATTTGCTGCACACCCCGGAAGGGCACTTCGCCCTGAACTATCTTTACGAAAGGGGGATGGACCTGGAGTTTTTACAGACCTTTCAAATTGGACTGGCCCCGAAAAACCCCTTTCTTTTGACGCGCGCTTTAAAAGCCGAGGATGTGGACGGCCAGGTTTTGGAAGAAGCGGGTCTGTCCAAGGCTCTTTCCCAGGGAAGGCCGCTGGCCTTTTTTCAGGAAAGGATCATGATCCCGATCCGCGATGCGCTTGGTTCCATTGTGGGTTTTTCGGCCCGCAAGTTCCAAGAAGAGACCTTTGGGCCCAAATATATTAACACTCCCGAGACGGCTCTTTTTAAAAAGTCCAAAGTGCTCTTCGGCCTTTCCTATTCCCGACGGCGGATTGCCAAGGAAAGAAGGGCCATTATCGTCGAGGGCCAGTTCGACGCCCTCCGGCTGATTTTTGAGGGCTTTTCCATTACGGTAGCCGGCCAGGGCACAGCTTTTACCGAGTCCCACATGCGCGAGCTTCTGCAGCTGGGCGTCAAAAGGGTCTACCTGGCCCTCGACCCCGACAAGGCCGGCGAAGAAGCAGCGATTAAAATCGGCGATCTTTTCCAAAAGGAGGGGGTTGAGGTTTTGGTGGTTGAGTTTCCCCTGGGCAAGGACCCGGACAGGTTTTTAAAAGAGGAGGGCAGCGCCG
Organism: Parachlamydiales bacterium; assembly: GCA_041652275.1. Taxonomy (GTDB): domain Bacteria; phylum Chlamydiota; class Chlamydiia; order Chlamydiales; family SM23-39; genus JBAZHS01. Next base: position 887 of record JBAZHS010000106.1, on the reverse strand, counting down.
AGTTCAACCGTCTTTTAGTCCAGAGCCTGGATTTTTTGAGTTTTTTGGTTAAAAGCTATTCCAAAAGCATTGACCAAAGCTCGCCTTCCGGAAAAAACGAGCTGGTCAAACTGCTGGTTAAAAAAATCCATGCCTGGGAGCAGCCGGTTTTGGTTGAAGAGAGTTTAAAGAGACTGGCCGATCTGACCCGGGTTTCGGAAGAGACGATCGCTTCTTTGCACAGCCCTTCGCCGATGCTGAAAACCGCCCTTCTGATGCCGCAGGGCATGGTTGATGCCGACAAGATTTTGGAAGGCGATCTGTTGCGCTGGCTTTTTTTAGTGGCTGATTCCGGGCCCAGGTTTGGTCTGATTGCCGGACGCAATTTGACTTTGGAGAGTTTTAAAAATCCGATTTGCCGTAAGTTTTATTCCCACTATCTGGAAGCGATTGAAAAAAAAGCGTCTTTGGACTTGCTTTCTTTGGCGGTTGATTTGGACGACAGCGCCGAGCAGGCCTTTATTTTTGATCTGTTTCAAAAGAAGATCAACCGGGAAAAGGCCGAAGAGCTGTTTTTAGAAAGCATCCAAAAGATTCTCGAGCGCAACTGGCTGCAGAAAAGAGAAGAGATCCGTTTAAAAATCCAAAGCGGCGCTTTGGAAGAAGCCGAAGTCCTGAAGCTGGCCAAAGAGTTCGACGAGCTCAAAAATCAAAAACCGTCCGTCGGCTTTCCCGAATAGAGCAGAGCTGCTTGTTTTTTACGATTCAATAACCGTTTGCTGTATTAAGCGGCGAAAAAGACTGTTCTGTAAAATTTTCAAGAAATAATTTGAAAGAAAAGAAAAGAGCCCCTTAATCTGTTTTGAATTGCTTTTTAGAGGTCCTGTTTTTGGCAGGGACCCGGTCGG
>JBAZHS010000105.1:0-4713 GCA_041652275.1 Parachlamydiales bacterium | reverse complement strand
GATCGAAGAGCTTTCCAAAGATTTGATGGCGCCCAGACCGGAGCAATACGGACAGGCTGAATAGATGGTCTGGTGCAAAGATTCCCTCGAGCGCTGACGGGTCATTTCTACCAGGCCGAACTCGCTCATGCCCAGGATCGTGCATTTGGCCGAGTCTTCTTTCATGAACTCTTTGAGCTTTTCCAAAACCCGCCGCTGGTTTTTTCTGAGGCGCATGTCAATAAAGTCGCAGACGATCAGTCCGCCGATGTTGCGGATGCGCAGCTGGCGGGCCATTTCTTCCGCCGCTTCCAGATTGATGCGCACCAGGGTTTCTTCCAAATCGCGGTTGGCCTTGCTTTGCAGGCTGCGGCCGGAGTTGACATCGATGGTGAACATGGCTTCCGTACGGTCGAAGTATAGATAGCCGCCGGAGGTCAGGTAGACTTTGCGTTTTACCGCCTTGTCGATTTCTTTTTCGACTCCAAAGCGCTCAAAAAGCGGCAGGGGATCCCGGTAGAACTCAATTTTCAGGGGATGCTCTTTGGCGAAAGTCTCGTAGACTTTGCGGGCGTACTGGCAGGTATCGTAATGGTCAATCAGGATGCGGTCCAGTTTTTTGTCAACGGCGGTGATCACGGCCCGTTTGATCAGGTCCGATTCTTCGAACAGCAGAGCCGGTTTTTTAGCGGCGTGGAATTTTTCCACAATCTTTTGCCATTCTTCCAAAAGGGCGGTCGCTTCGCTGATCAGCATTTCTTCCGTAGCATGGCTGGAAGCGGTGCGGCAGATCAGCCCCATGTCCTGCGGCAGCTCAAAGGAGCGGACCAGTTTTTTCAGTTTTTCCCTTAAGCTGCGCTCTTCGATCTTTCTGGAAACGCCGCGGTGGGGGGTATTGGGCAAAAGGACCAGATATCGGCCGGCCAGCGAAATATTGGAAGTGAGCCTGGCGCCTTTTGTGCCGATGGCTTCTTTGACCACCTGCACCAAAACCGGCTGGTCGATTTTTAAAATCCGGGTGATGTCTTCGGCTTTGTTGCCGCCTTTGCTTCGGGAGCCGGTTTTTCTTTCCATTTCGAAGTCCATGTCAAAAAGTTCTTCGAACTTTTTGCTGTTCTCAATGATGTCGCTGATATGGATAAAGCCATTTTCGCCTTCGCCGATATCAATGAAAGCCGACTGGATGTTGTGCAGGATGTTGGTTACTCTGCCATAATAAATATTGCCGGTGATCTGGCGTGATTTTTTTCTTTCTACCACCAGGTCCTGAAGCCGGCCAAACTGTAAAAGCGCGTATCTGCGCTCTTTTGATTCTATGTTTAAAAGAATCTCTTGCATTTTTTTTAAGCCTTCTCTTTTTCTTAAATCATAGGCTAAAGAAGATCTTTTTTAAACAAAATTTAATGGAGTCCTCTGGACGGATATTTTTTTTATGATAATTTTTTGAGTGTTTTTTAAGTCTTTTACAAATATCTAATTTCAAGGTTTTTATAATTGGAAATAAGACGGGTTTGGGTAAGGTTTTCAGGTTGCGGCGGCCTCTTTGTAAAAAAAACGAATGTTGTTGCGCATTAATGTTTTACTTTTAGTAAAGGTTGTTTTTTAGCCTGTACCGGGTATTTTTATCTTAAGCAAGCGTCTTGACCGCAAACGGCCTTCCGTTAAAGAGCTTTGGGTGATTTCTTGACGGTTTAGTCTTGGGTAAAAAAAGTTTTGATTTTGGCGATTTTGTTGGTGGAAACTAAATGGACGGCTTCTTTGATTCCGGAAAGAAAGGCTGCGGGAGTTGAATAGCCGTGGCATTTGATGATCACTTTGCTCAGGCCGCAAAGCAGGGCTCCCGGATATTCGGCATAGTGAAGGCTCTTTTTTAAATCAAAGAGCAGCTCGTCGTCCAAATTCTGCAAACGGTCTAAAATAAAATTGGTGATCCCTTCTGCGGTTTTTAAAAAAATGTTGCCGGTAAAGCCTTCAGTTACCAGAACATCGACCGGGCTTTGAAAGACTTCCTTGCCTTCAATATTGCCCAGAAATTCAAAGCCGCAAAGATCGGCGATCTTGGTCAGTTCCAAATAGGCCTTTTTGACTTCAAGGGTGCCCTTTTTGGCTTCCGAGCCGATGTTTAAAAGACCGACGGCAGGGTTGGTAATTAAAGAGGCCCTCTGATATGCAGCGCCGAGCTTGGCGAATTGAACCAGGTGCTTGGCTTTGCAAACAATGTTGGCGCCGACATCTAAGACCGCAATCCTTTTCTTCTGGGTGGGCATTAAAGCCAAAAGCGCCGGACGCGCGATGCCGGGAAGCATGGGTAGGTAGATTTTGGAAAGCGAGACCAAAGCGCCGGTGTTGCCGGCCGAGACTAAAGCGTCGACGCTGCCTTCTTTGAGCAGGCGCATGCCGAGGGCCATGGAAGATTTTTTTTTGCGGCGGACGGCAAAAAGCGGATTTTCTTCCATGGTAATGGCATTTTCCGCTTCGCAAAAAGAAAAACAGCCCCGGGGGGCTTTTTTTGCAGCCGCAAAAACAGCCTTTTTAAAGGCAAAGGTCGCAATGCAAATAAAGCGAACGGGCTTGGGCAGGGTTTTGGCAAATTGGACCATGGCTTCGAGCAGGAGTTCCGGGGGGCTGTCGCCGCCGAGCAGGTCAATGCCGAGCTTAATCATTAGTCTTGGCTGATAACGCTTTTTTTATTATAAAATCCGCAAGCGCTGCAAATATGGTGGGGAAGGGAAGGCTCTTTGCAGTTTTGGCAAAGGGCGAGAGTTTTTTTCTTTTTCGCCATATGCGAGCGTTTTTTGGCGGTGCGCGCGTTGGAATGACGGTTACGGGGTACGGCCATGGTTTTAAGTCTCCTGAATTAAATAAAGTAATTTTTATACATTAGCAAAAAAGGAATATTTTATAACCCTTTTTATGAGAATATTTTTCCATATTTAGGGTTTTTGGAGCAAGGATCATCCAAAGCTTAAACGAAACGATATCGGCACACATTGATTGCTAACCCTGATAAAAGAAGGTTTTTTTAAGCTGTTTTGGAAAAAAGCTCAAAAAAAAACTTGCAGGGCTTTCTTTTTTGGCTTTTGCCCAAGGAGCTTTAAAGGAATTTTTGAAAAAATTATTTGAAAAAGAACTGTTTTTTAATTTTTGAAAGCAGTTCTTGACGATCTTAATCGGCAAAAAGTTCGGAGGGGGCCCTTTAACATTCCACTTACATCTTAGGATGTTTGATAATTTATTACCGAGAGGATGTCACGATCCTTAAATGTAATTAACCGGGAGTTTGGCTGTGGTTTTTATTAATTTTTCATCTTCCAGCTCAAGGCTCAGTTCAGCGATGGTATTATCAGACCGTTTGATTTTTAAGCTGATTTTAGTTTGCGGTTTTAAAAGGCAGATTTCATTTTTCAAACCTTGAGCGGAAAAAACTTTAAAGCCGTTGGCTTCCAGAATTAGATCCCCCTGTTTTAGACCGCTTTTTTCTGCGGGAGAATTTTTTAGCACGGTTTTGATTTTAGCTCCCTCGTTTTTTTCAAAGAAAAAGACATTGAAGGCGGAAACGGAATCATCTTCCAGCTCCAAGCCCAGAAACCCTTGCGAAATGGAGCCGTTGGTACTAATTTGTTGAAAAACAGCCTTAACGGTTTTGCTGGGGATAGCAAAATTTAAGCCTTCGGCAAAAAAATGGCAGACGCAGGATTTTAAAACGCCGATGACCTCGCCTTTTAAATTGCAAAGAGGACCTCCGGAATTTCCGAAATTCGCAGCCGCATCGGTTTGCAAATAACCCTGGATCAGATCAAAGCTGATGTTGTTGCGGTCTTTGGCGCTGATGATGCCAAGGGTCGTCGTTGCTTCCAGGTCGGGTGTCAGCGGATTGCCGATGAGCAGGACGGTTTCGCCGATTTTAACCTGGTTGGAGTCGCCTAATTTTAAGTATGGCAGCGTCAAGTTGTCGGGGTTTTCAATTTTCAAAACAGCGAGGTCTGTTCTTGGATCGGAACCGACTAGCGTGGCTTTCATAATACGCAGATCCAGGCCCTGCAGGGCGATTATAAGCGAAGTGGCATTCTTAACGACATGGTGGTTGGTAATGACATAACCTTCAGGGTTAATGATAAAGCCAGAGCCGGAAGCAAATTTTGGCGGGTAGAACCATTCATAAAGCGGCCGCAGGCCTTTATATACAAAACTGGGATCAGGGTGGTAAGCATCAAAGGGATTTTGTTCTCGGGCGATAAAAACGACTGCCGGTAATACTTTTTGGGCGGCTTCGCTAGCGCTCAAAGCCAGAGCGGAGGGATTCAGGGCGGTTTCTTCAGATCCCCAAAAACAAGTACCGGACAAGCAAAGGCTGGCGGCAAGCCAAACTTTAAGGTTTTTAAAAAACATATTTTTTCGTTCCGTTTTTTTTTAGCAGTTTTTTTTGTCAAAAACTATGCTGAGTTGAAAAAAAAAAGGCAAGGCAATCTGTAGTTTTTATTTAAAAAAAGGAATTTTGTCCCAACGGTTGTGGGAGCGTTAGCCGAAAGGGCGGTTTTTTTTTAAGCTTAGCCGGTTGCACGGTATTTTTTATTGGTTTTGATGTGGGCTTTACCGGCGGTTTTGTTTTTTTTGCCGGTTTAGAGGTTTTTTAACAGCCCCAGGACCAGTTCGGCGCTGTTTTTTTCAGCTTGACTCTGAAGGTGCTCTTTGATTTGCCGGCAGTCGGCCTTGATTTTTTGCCTGAGGTTGTTG
>JBAZHS010000104.1:0-4788 GCA_041652275.1 Parachlamydiales bacterium | reverse complement strand
TGATCTTGAGGAAGCTAAGGCTTCTTTTTGTTCAAATTTTCTATCAATACCAAAAGCTTTATAATCGAAAATCTTTAATGACTCGAACAACTATGGCTGCCTGAAGGGTTCTTCAGACTCGACTAAAGACGCTGGCTTTGGTTTGGGTTTTTCGATAAATTTTTTAATAAATTTTTCGATAAAAAAAACCCGCTTTTGGAAAAAGCGGGTTTTTTTTCAAAAAAAGTTTTTTGTAGAAAACTTTTTAGAAATTGGTTTTGACCAGATCAATAATGCCTCTTGAGATCATCTGGATGCCGATTAAAAAGATCAGCATGCCGCCGAGGCGTTCTACCGCTTGCAGGCCTTTATCGCCGATATATTTTTTAATGGTATTAGCCAAAAGTAAAATCCCCAGCGAGGGCAGCCAGGCTAAAACCAAAGCGCCGGAGGCGATCATTACGCCTTCGGTTTTGGCAAAGACCATTACTGAGGCAATGCTGCCGGGACCGGCAATGCAGGGAATCGCCAAAGGCACAATAAAGGGCTCATGTTTGGGCAGGCCGTCTAAAGACTGCGCTTTGGGAAAAATCATATTTAGCGAGATGATTACCAAAAGCGAGCCGCCGGCCATTCCAATGACATAAGGAGAGATGCCGATCGAGTTTAAGACGCGGTTGCCGAAAAAGATAAAGATAAAAAGAATGGCTAGGGCGAAGAGCATTTCGCGGATAATAATAAATTTTTGCTTTCGAGCGTCAAAAGGAGCCAAAAGCGATAAGAAAATAGGAATCAAGGCGGCCGCGTTCATTAATAAAAACAACGAAATGGCCGTTGAAGTTAAGCCCATATCTACTGTTTCCATAAAATATTTTCCTTTAGGAGGTTAAAAAGTTTCCGGTTACTAAAATGTTTTTTTAGTATAACATAAGCTTTTTATTTTTCGAAACCTATTTCTTTTTGAGTTCAATTTGAATATAATTTTCTTTTTTAAAAATTTTTATGTTTAAAGCAATAGAAAACACGTTAGATCAGAAAGAAAGCAGAAGGAGCTTTCAAGTTTTTACTTTAGGCTGCCGCGTTAACCAGTATGAATCGGCTAAATGGACCGAAGAGCTGGAAAAGCTCGGCTGGGTTTTGGCCGGACGGGAAAACGGTTTGGAGGAAGCTTCTTTAGATTTGGTTATTATTAATAGCTGCTCGGTAACGGAAGCGGCTTTCAAAAGCTCTTGCCGGCAAGCCCGTCAGCTTTTAAAAAAGCAGCCCGGGGCTAAAATGGTCATTACTGGTTGTGCTTTACAAAGCGATCCGGAGTTTTTTGAGTCTTTGGGACCGGAAATCCGGCTTGTTCCCAACCTTGAAAAAGAGCATTTGGTCGAGCTGCTTTTTCCCGCTTCGCCGAAGCCTGCAAAAACTTTGGGTTCTTTTAAAGGGCATACCCGGGCCTGGATCAAGGTGCAGGACGGCTGCGATAGTTTTTGCTCTTATTGCATTGTGCCTTTTACTCGCGGCCGGTCTCGTTCCCGTTCTTTTCAGGAGGTTTTAAACGAAGTGGCGCTGCTGGCTTCCAACGGCTATCTGGAGGTGGTTTTAACGGGAATTAACCTGGGTGTTTATTTTTCGGAGGGTAAAAAGCTTTCGGACCTGATTGAAAGTCTGGCTTTAAAAGTCCCTGCTTTAAAACGGATCCGCCTTTCTTCTTTGGAACCGGAGGCTTTTGCTTTTGATCCCAAGTTGGAAGCGGTTTTGGCTGGCAATGCCAGGGCGGCGCCCTGGCTCCATTTGGTTTTGCAGTCTGGCTCGGACCGGATTTTAAACAAGATGGGTCGTAAATACCGGGCGGCGGATTTTATCAGGCTTGTTGAAAGGCTGGAAGCCAAAAGGCCCGGTTTTACTTTTTCGACTGATCTGATCTGCGGTTTTCCCTCTGAGACTGAAGCGGATTTTGCTAAGAGCCTGGCTGTGATTGAAAAGCTCGGTTTTATCAAAGTCCATCTTTTTCCGTTCAGCTTAAGAAAAAAAACGGCGGCGGCGAAAATGGACGGTTTAGTTGCTGCTAAGGAAATTAACCGGCGTTTGAAACAGGCGCAGGTGATGGCGCAAAAAGCCGCTTTTTTGAAAAGGAACCGGTTTTTGCAGCAGGAGCTGGAAGTTTTGGTGGAAGAGGGCGGAGAATTTGCCCGCAGTGCAAATTTCCTGTTGGTAAAACTTTTATCTAAAGCGAAAAAAAACCAGCTTTTTATTGTGAAAATTGTGCAAAATACCCAAGAGCATTTGATAGGCCGGATTGTACAGGAAAAGCGGCCTTTGGGGTGCCGTTGAAAAAAACGGTGGTGTTTGCCGGAGCTCTTTTAAAAAACAAGGAAAAAACATGAAGATTAAAGCTGAGCAGAAACTGCGTCTTTTTTCCCATCTTCCGGGCACCCGTTTTCTTGTGCCTGGCACTTTAATCGAAGCGATTTTTTTTCCGGCCCGGCTGGAGCTGGGTTTTTTGGATTTGCCTCAAAAACCGCTTGTTTTGGATCTGGAGCTTTTGGGTCCGGTGAGAGGGTTTACGGTCTTTCAGGACTTGAAAGAGGCTTTTTTGGAAGTGCAGGGGTTTTCCCTGCAGGGGTTTTTCCGCTACCGGCTTTTTGTTAAAGACAACAAACTTCAGCTGCTTGTGCTCAAAGCGCCGCAAGGGGAGTTTTTTTTTCAATTTCAAAACGAAAAAAAACATCTGGCCTTAAGGGAAGCTTTTGCATTGCCTTTAGACCTTGAAGAGGTCAAAGAGTCGGAAAAGCTTCCGGAGATTTTATGCTTGGGTCAAAATAAGCATCTGGACCGGGAGCTTTTAAAACGCCGGTTTGATTTGCGGGAGCTTTTGCCGCTTTGGTTCAAGCTGGGACAGATGACGCCCCAGCGTCCCCTGGGTAATTTTGGCACCCTTCGGCTTGTAGATGGTTTGGAGCGGGCGGTGTCGGAAAAAAATAAAAATGAAGCAAAAAGGTTTTTGGAGCTGCTTTTGCAAGCGGGCTTTCAAGAGCTTTTTATTCCCCGCCTTTTTGATCCTTTGCACCAGGGCATTGTGCCTTTAGAAAAAAAAGCTTCGCCGGCATCGTCGGCGCCGCTGCTTTCCAAAGGCTCTGAGCTGATCCGCCGTCTCTTTTTTCAGGAAGAAGCAGCGCTGTTTCGGATTTTGCCGGTCAGCTGGTTTTTTTCCGGACGGCTGGTGAATTTAAAAACCGCGTGGGGTCTTTTGCATTTGGAATGGACTAAAAAGCTTTTAAAAAAGATGGTTTTGGAAACCAAAAAGTCCGGGTCGCTGCAGATGGTTTTTTCCAGCCAGATTGTTTCTTTCCGCCTCAGGTCTTCTTTGGAGGAAAAAGGCGTGGTTTACGAGAGTGCTTCAGCCTTTGAGCTGGAAGAAGGCAAGCGCTATTTTTTCGATCATTTCCAAAAATGACCGGTACCGGTACTCAGCTGACAACAGCAGGTGTTTTTTTATGCCGCAAGACTGGTTTTCTTTTGAAAAAAAAACAAGCAAAAGAATTTTAGAAATGAAGCCCGGCCTTTGATGAGATGCAATTTTTTTCAATTTTTTTTCGTCCGGCTTGGTTTTAGCTCTTGCAGGTTTAAAGTTTTCTTTTTATCTTTGTTTGATATAAACGGTTTTTAACGATCTTAACGGGTTGTTTTTTATGCCTTCTTTCCAGATTAAAAGCAAAAACGACTATCTCAAGCTGGTTGATGAAGTTTCGGAGCATGACAAGCACTATTATGAAGAGTGCCGGCCGCTTATTTCCGATTATGAATATGATTTTTTGCTCAAAGAGCTGGAAAGGGCGGAAAAAGAGCATCCCGAATGGAAGGTGGCTTACTCGCCGAGCTCAAGGGTAGGCGAGGGGGTCTCGAAGGGCTTTGAACAGTTTGCCCATGAAAGGCCGATGCTTTCTTTGGCCAATACCTATTCGGAAGAGGAGGTTGCTGATTTTTTAAAGCGGGTGGAAAAACTATTGGGAAAAACCGGAATTGTTTATTGCCTGGAGCTTAAAATGGACGGCACGGCTATTTCCCTGCGCTATGAAAAAGGTCTTTTTGTCCGGGCTTTGACCCGCGGCAACGGTAAAATCGGCGATGATGTTACTTCCAACATTAAAACTATTAAAAGAGTGCCCCTGAGGTTGGCGGGTGCTTTTCCTGAAACGATAGAAATCAGGGGCGAAGTTTTTTTGGCGAAAAAGAACTTTCAGCAGCTGAACCGCCAAAAAGAAGAGGAGGGGGAAGAGCCTTGGGCCAATCCGCGCAACGCCGCTGCCGGTTCGTTAAAACTGCTTGATTCCAAAGAAGCGGCCAGACGGAAACTGGAGCTGGTCTGCTACGGCCTTGACCGGGAAGAAAAAGAACTTTTTTCGCAGTTCCAAATGCACCAGAGGCTGAAAAAGTGGGGACTGCCGGTGGCGGCCAAAGAGCATTTGGCCCAGGCGGCGAATTTAAAGGAGATTATGGCTTTTGCCGACAAGATCCAAAAGCAAAGAGAGGAGCTGCCCTTCGAAATCGATGGAATTGTGGTCAAGGTGGACGATCTGAGGTTGCACGAGCAGCTGGGCGCCACTGGCAAAAGCCCCCGCTTTGCGGTTGCCTACAAGTTTGCGCCGGAAAGGGCTGAGACGAAAATCAACCAGATCAGCCTTGAGGTCGGCTGCACCGGCGTTATTACGCCGGTTGCCGAGCTTGAGCCGGTTCTGCTTTCCGGCTCGACGATTGCCCGGGCCACTTTGCATAACCAAGACGAGATCGAGCGCAAAGATATCCGGGTCGGCGATTTTG
>JBAZHS010000103.1:0-4811 GCA_041652275.1 Parachlamydiales bacterium | reverse complement strand
GTTTTGGAAGAAATTGTGCTTTCCCAAAGCAGCCTGCCGGCGGATTTTAAGCCTCCCTGCAACTTCAAAACCCTCAAAGCCTCCGTTTTTAAAGAGGCCCTGGTCTGGAACCAATACCGGATTAACTTAAAGTCCAACCGGCTGATTTCCGCTTGTTCTTTAAAAAACCATAGTGCTTTCAGTGTCGAAAAAAGCGAACATTTTTTACTTAGGCTGCTTTCTTTGCCTTTAAAGCCCCTGTCTTTGGATAAACGCAAAAAAATCGGACCGCCGCCTCTGGGCGGTGAAAAAGACCAGCGTAAATTCTGGCTGCCGCCGAAATTTGTTGAAGGCCAAAAAAGCGCCGAAGCTGATTTTGAGGTTTTCGAAACCCTTTGGCCCAAAGACGGCTCGGATCTTTCCAATCGAAAAATTGAGCTTTATTTCGACAAATTCTTTGCCTGGCCCTATTTTATTCAGATCAATACGCCCCAGCTGACCGTTTTTTTAAAAACCATCGACAGCGGCCGTAACTTTCCTCATTTTTCCCGCTTAAATTAAAAACTTAAAACGGCCTGGCGGCGAACCCGAAAAACGCACCCCCAAAACCGCGCCAAAAGGCTTACACCGGACTTCATTAGCCTTATTTTAGCTTCCATCTAAAAACCGGAAAAGTTTCAGCTTGTCCGAGAGAGCTTAAAAAAATCTGTTTTCCAAAAGTCCGCTCAAATCGGATAAAGCCGTCTTTAAAAACCGCTGATTTTTTATTTAAATCTTTTTTTGGTTAAAAATTTATTCCGGCGGCCTTTTTTGTGGTAAAAATTTCCCGGCCGGGATTGGGCGTTGGGGGATTTAAACGGTTTCTTTTTCCAAGAAGCCGCCACGGGTTTTTCCGCTTGGCTTTTAGAAGAGGGCTGATTGCAAAAAACCAAACGCTCTTTTAGAAAAAGCTCAATTTCCCGAAGCTGCGAACGGTCATGGGAAGAGACTAAAGAAATCGCCAAGCCCTTGGCGCCCGCCCGGCCGGTCCGGCCGATCCGGTGGACATAATCTTCGCAATTGCGCGGCAGGTCATAATTAATTACATGGGTAATCGTCAACACATCCAGTCCGCGCGAAGCAACATCGGTGGCAACCAGGATTTTGAATTTTTTCTGCCGCATCCGCTGCATGGTCTTGGTTCTTTGGTTTTGGTTCATATCGCCGTGCAAAGCAAAGGCCAGATGCCCTTTTTCACGCAGTTCCACCGCCAGTCTGGCCGCCTGTCTTTTTGTTGCTGTAAAAATTAAAGCCTGGTCTAAAGCGGCATCTTGCAAAAACTCGTTCAAAAGAGCCATTTTATGCTGCGGGCCATCGGCATGGAAGAGCTTTTGTTCGATGTTCCTGGAGCTGGTATGCTCAGGGGAAATGGCAATATCAACCGGATTTTTTAAAAGTTTTTTCGAAAAATTTCTGACCGATCCCTTTAAAGTCGCCGAAAAAAGCAGGGTTTGGCGGCTCGACGGCATCGCTTTGGTAATCTGTTCAATTGGTTTGATAAATCCCATGTCCAGCATCCGGTCGGCTTCATCTAAAACCAAAACTTCCAAACGGGGGAATTTTACCCGCCCCCTTTCCATATGGTCGATTAAACGGCCGGGAGTGGCAATCAAAATCTCATATTTTCCGGACAAATCCCGTATCTGCTGGGGATAGGGCACGCCGCCAAAAAGACAGATAGTTTTAATGAAAGGAAAAACACGGCTGTGTTTTTTGGTCTCTACAAGGATCTGTTCGGCCAGCTCTCTGGTCGGCACCAGGATTAAAACCCGGGGACCCTGCCCGGCTTTAGGCTGAATCAGGGCATTTAAAATCGGCAAAATAAAAGCCGCCGTTTTACCGGTGCCCGTCTGGGCCGAGGCCCTTAAATCCTGCCCTTTTAAAATGACCGGAATGGCCTGGTTTTGGATCGGGGTCGGCTTTAAAAAGCCCAGATCGGCAATCGATTGCAAAAGTTTCGGTTCAAAAATTAAATGGCTAAACGGCATTTTTTTTCACGTTGTTTGGGATTTGGGCTAAATTTTTTAAAGACTTTCTAATAATCAAATCAAGATTATCGCATGAAAAAGCGATTAAAGACAGCAAATAACCCTTTTTAAGCGCTTTTAAAAAAAAGATTTAAAAAAAAACCCGCCTTTTCCTAGAAAAAAAAGGCGGATCAAAGTTTTTTTTGGCTTTTTTCTTAAAAACCAAAGCCGTAGCTAAAAACCGTCAAAGGAAAATACACCACCTTATAGTGCTCATTCTTATGATGCGAATAGTTCGCTATATTCGGAAAGGAGATTTTCATTTGAAAAAACCTAAGGTCCTGGGTCTCGGTTTTAAACTGGCGGCCCAAAACAAATTCCGGACCGAAAAGAAAGGCCGCTTCATCGCCGTATTCCCCAAAAAGAGCGCTGCCGCCAAGGCCCGCGCCAAAATAAAACTGGGAAGCCAAATTAGGCCGGGGATAATAATGGTATAAAAAATCCGCACTAACCTGAGTCACGAAAACCACAGTTGCAACCCTCAAGGAATAATCAAAGCCCTGGTTGTCAACCTGGTTTCTAAATCCGATTCCAAAAGACGGCAAAAACAGGGGCAAAGGACCGATGCCAGTTTCAAAATAACTAAAACAGTTATTAATGCTTTTGGCATCAGACGGTTTAGAAGAAAGGGTTTGAGAAAGCGAAGTCCGGAGCGGCTCTTGGCTTTTTAAAACGCTCGGATCGCAGGCTTCTGCTGATGGAAGGCTAGCCTCTGTTTTCAGGGGCTGCCGGGCAACCGGCTTTTTAGGGGTTTTAAAAAAATTAATCACAATCGAAGGCAAAGTTTTTTCTTCCATTTTATTTTGAAGATCGGACTTTTTCTCCACAACAACCGGTTTTTCCAAAACAGGTTCAGCCTTAAGCTCAATCTCCTGGATTTCTTCCTCGGTTTTTTCAGAGGCAATTTCCTTTTTTTCCAGATCCACAGCAACCGAAGCGGTTTCCGCATCAATTTGAGCTTCGATTACGCTATTTTGCGCTAAGAGCAGCTGGCAGCCAAAGAGGCTTAAGAAACAAAAAACAACTGTTTTTTTCCACATAACAAGTCCTTGGTTTTTTTACTTTCTAAGAAAATACATAATTTGAAGGAATAGTTACAAGTTAAATAAAGAATTGACGTGTTAATAATTATTTTTAATTAAAAGATTAAAAAATTTATTTAATAAAAAAAACCGCTTTCGCAAAAACTACTTCCGCCCGGCTGCTTCCGGCTCAAAGAAAAAGGGTTTTAAAATCATAAAACAGCCTTGGCAAAAGGCTTTTCAGGCCAAACGCTAAAAGTAAAAACAGGGAAACTTTTAACAAACTGCTTTGGTTTGCCGGAATTGACCTTTCCAAAATTATCCGAAGCCTTGGAAAGCGTTTTAAAAATCCTACAATGTGTTCAATGAAAACACAGACATGAAAAAACCGGCGGCCTTCCAAGAAAAAGCCGCTTGCGGATATCTCGGATTTTTTCTTAAACTGGTTCCTTTTAACCCCCAAGAGCCCATGCCGAAAAATTATCCTATAAGAAAGTCTTTTAAAATCCTCCACCAAACCTACAAAGACTACCAAAATAAAAAAAGCCGCCTCACCCACCTGCAAAAAACCCAGATTGAAGCGCTCTTGAAAACCCTGGAAAAAAACCTTTTCCAAAAAGACCGCCGTGAAGCTTCCAAAAACGCCCAAAACCTGGAAAAGCTTTCAGCCGTTTTTTTAAAAAAGAGTTTCTTCGAACGGGGCCTGCATTTTCTTACTTCTTTGGGCATTGCGCTTGTTATTGCAATTGTGATCCGTCAAATGTGGTTTGAGAACTACACGATTCCCACCGGATCGATGCGGCCAACCTTGAAAGAAAAAGATTTCCTGGTCGTTTCCAAAACCAACTTTGCCCTCAACAAACCGCTTTTCAAAGGGCACTTTTATTTCCAGGACCAGCTTCTCAAACACGGCGATATCATTACCTTTACCACCGCCGACATGGACATTCCAGACAGCGATTACCTTTATTTTTACCTTTTCCCAGGTAAAAAACAGTATGTCAAAAGACTGATCGGCAAACCCGGCGACACTCTTTACTTTTATGGAGGACAGATCTACGGAATAAATTCCGAAGGAAAACCGATCGAAGCTTTTCAAAACGAAGCTTATCTCTCCCAAATCGAACACCTGCCTTTCATCCGTTTCGAGGGGCGCTTTCTGCCCTTTGAAGAGGGTTTTTTAATTTTGCAAGCGGGCCAGCCGCTTGTCAAGATCCAGGGCAGCCAGGCCCGGCTGTTTTCCCAAGACCCTTGCATTAAAGACTATTACCAGCTCATGGGCATTGAGCATTATGCCCTTAGCCAAATCATTCGAAATTCCCAGGGCCTTTGTTTACTTTTCACCCACCACCCTTCCATCGAAAAAGTCATTTTCGAAAAAGACCTTTTCGGAGCTCCCAAGCCCGTGCTTGCCACCGAAAAGTCCTGGCTGCCTTTAGATGAAAAGCACTTAAAAATCCTTTTCCAGCATCTGACCACCTGCCGCTTTAATGTGCAGGACGGCTACGGCTTCCGCCTCGGCGGTGCTCCGTCCGATTTTTCACCTTTTTTAGGCTCCGCTATACCAAACGGCACTTATGAATTCCAAGACGGCCAGGCCTATCAGATCAACCTGCTCGGCATCGCCACAAAAGTAAAACCTTCCCATCCGTTGGCCCAATACTCCCAAGAACTGGCCGTCACCCTTTATAACCTCGGCATTGAAATGCACACCTTTTACGCCCATGAAAACAGCCCGCTGAAA
>JBAZHS010000102.1:0-4854 GCA_041652275.1 Parachlamydiales bacterium | reverse complement strand
AGGCTCTCGCTTTTTTTAGCCTCGGAATGAATCCACTTTTCTCTTTTGGCGACCGCCATCAGCTCCATAATGGTATGGCCCCCGGATCTGGTCAGGGTCAGATCAGACCTGTGGAAAAGATTGGCAATCGTTTCATCTTCCTGAAAAGACATGGGGACCAGGCTCAGATTTTTCGGCTTGTTGGCGCACAATAAAAAAAGACGGGCAAAAAGATTATTTTTCTGGTGTTTAAAACGATCGGCAAAAACAAAAAGATAATAGTGCTCGGACCTGGACTGGACCAGTTGCATGATTTTTTCTACATATTGATAAGTGGCATTTCTGGCTGGCTGGGAGCCTAAAAGCAGCACAATCAGCCGATCTTCCGGATTGATCAAAAACTCATAGCCGTCGAAAAGCCTTTGCACCGGCGAGCTGTTGCAGGCCAAAAAACGCTCGAAAAAATTCTTTTCCGGTTCGCTGGAAACCCTAATTTTAATCGGGCAGGTCTTATGCTCCCGGCGTTTGCCCATTAGTTTTTTAAAGGGAGTGCGGATCACATACTTTTCATAAACGATCTGTTCAAGCTTTAATCCGGCGTATTTTTTCCAGAAATCAGCTTCGCTCTGATCTGTTTCCAAAAGCGGCTCAATGGTCACCAGCCGCAGGTAGGTTTTATCTTTTTTCGAAAGGTTTTTCAGACTTTTCAATAAAAACCGGTAGTGCCGGGTCGGCAGATCAACCAGGATCTTCTCAAGTTTCAAATGCTTTTTTTTCCAGTAGTTATAACAGCGTACCGCTTTGATGATCGCCGAAGTGCCGACCGGCTGATTATCGATCACCTCGTCGATCTCTTCTTCCAACAAAACTTTTAAGGTCCGGTAAAAAATAAAGGGAAAAAAAAGCTTGTCAGCGTACAGATTGCAGCGCACTAAAAGATTTTGCCAAAAAACCCGGCCGTTTTTCTGCGCCCAGTTATAATACCAGCGGCCGAAACCGCCGATGACCGGGCCCATCCAATCCAACAGCAAATCTTTCCTGATAATTTTAGCCAAAGGATCCTGCTGTTTAATTTCCTGCTCTTTGGCTGTGGCCGAAAGCAGCAGGCCGCCACCGCCGGAAGAAGTAATTAACAAAATTTTATGCATAAATTAACTGGCTAAAATGCCCCCCATTAATAAAAAAACTAAAGCTAAAAAACCCATTTCCGCCAAAAAGAGTTTCAAACGGCCTTTCCGCCACAGAAAAAAAAGCAGCTGCAAAGGCACGACCAACCCCGTAAACAAAACGCCGCCGGCAACCAGTCCATCGGAAAAATTAACCACATTAAAATAGGCCTCGACAAAAGCAATGAAATAAGCCAAAACAAAAAAAACCGCCAGGCTGAAAACCAGTAAAACAGGTTTTTTCCAGGTTTTAATGCCCAGCTCTTTTTTAAAAAAAGAGCCGAAAAGATAAGGCGAAAACCAAAAAAAAGCCAGAATTGCCGCAACTATCGCGGCAACTGAAACCAACCACAAATCAATGTAAGCCATTGTACTTCCTCGGTAAATTTTAATTTTTGCTAAGTTGAGATTTGAAATCAAGCCTTGACTTATTTTTCTAACCCCACTAAAGGAAAAACTAAAGGAACTAAAAATAAAAAGATTATAAATCAGGGGGAGAAAATGGCGTCAGAGGCCAAACTGGGCGACACCGTAAAAGTACACTACCAGGCAAAAACCAAAGATCTGCTGATCTTTGATTCCAAAAAAACCGAACCCCTGCAAATCAAAATCGGCGACAACCAGGTTATTCCGGCTTTTGAAAAAGCCCTGATCGGCATGGGCCTCGGCGAACAAAAATCAATTCTGGTGCCTTCCGGCGAAGCTTTCGGCCCCTACATTGAAGAGCTGGTCTCGACCATCAACCGCTCCGAGCTCCCCTCGCATTTAGACCTCAAGATCGGCCAGCAGCTGCAGATCCAGCAGCCGGACGGTTCGATCATTTTAGTTACCCTGGCCAATTTAACCGACAAATTTGCCACTTTTGATGCCAACCACCCCCTGGCCGGAAAAGACATTACCTTCCAAATTGAGCTCTTAGATATCTTAAAATAAGCAGTTTAACTCCAGTACAGACAAGTTGTTTTTGTTGTTATTTTAAATAATAAAAAAAAGCTTGTCTGTTTGATTTTTAATAAATTTTATTATATAATTTATATTATAATAATAAAAAATAGATTTTTTCATGAGTTTATTTGCTCCAGCATTGCCAGCCGCTGGCGGATTTTCGCCTGCTACCCTTCCCTTTCAATCTCAAAGAACTCAAGGTCAATGGTTTAAAAGAACCGACCAACTCGCGGTTAAAATCTGCTCGGTCGCCGACCCGCTTTTTTCGGTCATCGAAACTGTTTTTTCCGCCGCTTATCTGCTTTCTTTTGGCGCCTATCTATTCAAATACTTCCGTTTCATAAGATTACCCCTGGAGATTTCAAGCGTCCTCCAGCCCTTCGCCTTTTTCTCGGCGGCAATCAGCTCCGGTTTTTCACTGGCCCTAAAAGTTGTCAAACTAAAGAAAAGCAGCCTGCTGGCCCAAGAGCCGCTAGTGCTCTTAAGTCAGTTTAAAGCCACAGAACCCCCTCAATCCGCCGAACTGGAAAGCTGGCGGGAAAAACACCAAAAGATCTTGCAAACGATCCGGATAAACAGTCCAACAGCAGCGGCCACAACGCTTTACGAAGAGCTGAAAAACCTAACCGGTGATTTTACCGCTTTTTCCGGCTTGATTTGGAAAAACTTCCAGCAAACCTATCTCAAAGATCAAATGCTTAATAAAAACAGCCCCAGAGCTCAGAGCTTACAGGAGCTTTTTCGCGGAACCGCGCTCGAAACCCTGCAGGAAGAGCTCGGGAAAGCCCTTGCCGATCCAAAAACGGAAAACCTGCAAAACCTCAGCCATATCCTCCGCTCACAAATCAATAAAAACCGGCTCTTTACCATTCTTTCGATAACAGCTTTAGCCCTGACCATAATCGGCGTGGCCATCCTGATCACCGGCCTTTTCCACTGTCTGCCAGCCGGCCTAATCATGGCTGGACTGATCCTTTGGTGGGGCGGCTGGGCCCTAAACATTATTATCAAGACCCTGCATCGCGGATTTCTGGGTGAAACCCTCTGGCATTTCAGCCTGGCTTCAATGCTCTTTCTAACCTGGCTTCTGCCCCATAAAATTTAACGGTCTTCTGTCATTTTCGGGCCCCGGGCGGGTTTTTTCGCCGGCCACAGCACTTTTCTCGACCAGTAATTAGCGCTCCAAGGATCATCTTTAGTCAGCCGGCCGCTTTTATTGCGGATGCCGGCCGAACGCTTCAAATAATTTTTCTTGGCCCGCACACTGTAATTATGCCCATATCCCAAAGCGCCAAAATGAATGAGCCTGACCCGGGTTTCACCATTTAGCTTCTTGGATGCCAAAACCATCATTTTTTTATGCTTGGAAGTCGACGGCCGGGGGCGGTTTAAAGACCATTTTTGCCCACGGTAAAGATATTGCCCGCGCTCTTTTTTCAGACTGGCAAGTTTAGTCCCTCGCATGTTTTCACCTCTTAAACAGCATTGTATGAATTAAGCCATTCTTGAAAAGTTTTATTTCCACAGCCCTTCGGTCTGTTTTATCTTCAAACATGTTTTTCAACGGCCCCTTAATTGACCCATCAAAAAACCGGTCTTCCGCTTTAACTCCGGCCCCCTGTATTTGGGCTTAAAAACCGGAAGGGCCCCCAAAAATCAGCCTTAAGCCAAACCGGTCAAACACACACCCCTAAAAAACTTAAAACCAACCCGCTGCCTTAAAAAAGTTTCTAACAAAAAAAGATTGAGCGCTAAGCCGGTTTTCCTTAAGATAAGGGTTTACTTTAAATAAGGAGTATTTATGGGTACCGCCGGCAAAAAAATGGTCTCTTTGAACTTAAAAACCCTCATTTCCCTACTGAATAAAGCTTTGGCCGACGAATGGCTGGCTTTCTACCAGTACTGGATCGGCGCTAAAATGGTGCAGGGACCCATGTCGGAAATGGTTAAAAAAGAGCTTGATGAGCATGCCGAAGAAGAGTTTAAACATGCCAACATGATCGTCGAGCGCATCTTGCAGCTTGACGGCACCCCGATCCTGAACCCGGAAGAATTTTTCAAACAGACCAACTGCGGCTATGATATTCCCAAAGACTATTCCTGCCAGGCCATTTTAAAACAGAATATTGCCGGCGAACAGTGCGCCATTGCCACCTATTTGAAGCTCTTAAAGTTTACCCAAAACAAAGATACGCTGACCCACTTTATGGTACATGAAATTCTAAAAGACGAAGTCAAGCACGAAGACGATCTGGAAAAAATTTTAGAAAATATGAACTAAAACCGGTTTTTTAGCTTTACCGCGTTTTTACCGCATTAAGCTTTTTTCCAAAGAACCCTTTTCAAAAAGGGTTCTTTGGGATCTAAGGTTGGTTTTTTTTTAAGGCCCATAACATTTTTTAATGTAGCGTCTATGGATTTAAATCAACTTAGACGGGTTTTTTAAAGTGATAATTTAGTTCAAAAAGAAAAAAGTTTGAGTTAGTCCAAAAATTCAAATACAAAAACATGCTAAGATTCGGCCTGTGCTGTCTTTTTAAACAAGAAAAAATCACCTTTAAGACAGCCACTTTCAGCTTTTTAAAACACAAAACGCCTTCTTTTTGCCTCAGTTACCTGGAAAAAATCATTTTACATAATGTCGAAAACCTTCAAAAAGCCCTAGTTTACTGCTCCCGGCACCAGATTGGAGCTTTCCGCGTAACCAGCCGCTTTTTCCCGCTTTTCACCCATCCTGGTTTAAACTACCGCCTTGAAGATCTAG
>JBAZHS010000101.1:0-4899 GCA_041652275.1 Parachlamydiales bacterium | reverse complement strand
AAATGGGCTGACTCTTTGCAACGGACAGGAGAAAGTGGTTGGTTCTTTTTCGGTTTTGAACGATGGCTCCGGCGGTTTTGGCCTGGCAGACAAAGAGGGGCTGGCTTCGACGATTGTCCGCGGCGGAGAAAATCCATGTTTTGCCCTTTTTGGCAATAAAGCCGAACCAATCGCGGCTCTGGGGATTATGCAGCAGGTGCCCCATCTGATGGTTTCCGGCAATCTTGGTTCCGAGGGCGTTTTAATCCATGGGGGCGAGCACAGCGGCCTCATGGTCCTAAACGAGATCGGACAGCTGAAAGTGTTCATTAATAAAGACGGTATTTTCCAAAACCGCCAGCAAGTCGGGGGCGAAGAGGAAAAACCCCAGTTTTTCTCTTTTTCTGATGAAAGAAAGATTCTTTTTCCTTCTGAAAAAGAAAAGAAAACCCGATAAGCGCCCGGTTTTTGCTTGAGCTTAAAAGGCCGGCGTTAAATGGCTGGGGCGTTTTAAAAAGCCTCGAAGGGGCGGGGGCTTTAGCAAGCCCAAAAGACTTGGGCGGTTTTTTCTGAAAACGCTTGCGGGCCTTTGAAAATTTCCTGGTTTTGAGCCGGATAAATCACAGTTTTTTACCCAAGATGCTGTAATCCCCCTGGATTTATCCCCGCCCGGCCGATTGGCAGCTCCAGCCGGCCAGGCTTCTCGGGGCATGGTTTGCCAAAGGCTTTTCAAAGCGCTTCAGTCTTTTTTTTCTCTCTGAGTTTTTGAAAATATTCCAAACGTTTTTTGAGCTCTCTTTCAAAACCTCTTTCCACCGGATGGTAAAATACCGTTCTTTTCAATTGGTCCGGGAAGTAGTTTTGACCGGAGAACCCTTCTTTGGTATCATGGTCGTAGAGGTAGTTTTGGCCGTAACCCCAGGACTGCATTAGCTTGGTGGGAGCATTTAAAATATGCATCGGCGGCGGCAGGTGGCCCGTTGTTTGAGCTGTTTTGCGCGCTTCTTGGTAAGCCGTATAAAGAGCATTGCTTTTGGGCGCCAGGGCCAGATAGATAACGGTTTCGGCCAGGGCCAGGTCGCCCTCGGGAGAGCCTAGCATCTGGAAGGTCTGGAAACTTTTTAAGGCCAGGCTTAAGGCCTCAGGATCGCTTAAGCCGACATCTTCGCTGGCCATGCGGACAAGCCGTCTTGCAATGTAAAGGGGATCTTCGCCGCCCTCCAGCATCCGGCAAAACCAGTAGAGCGCGGCGTCAGGATCGGAGCCGCGGATGGCTTTATGCAAAGCGGAGATTAAATTATAATGGTATTCACCGTGTTTATCGTAAAGGGCGGCCTTGCCTTTTAAAAGGTTTTTAAGTGTTTTTTGGTCGTAAGAGCCGAATTTTTCTAGATTTTCCAAAAGATTTAAAAGGTAGCGGCCGTCTCCATGGGCCAGTTCGGCCAAATGTTTTTTTTCGGCCGCACTCAGGGGCAAAGGAGCAATCAGTTTTTCGTAGCGGGCGATGATCAAGAGCAAATCGTCTGTTGTTAAGGGGTTCAAGGTCAGTACGTTTAAGCGCGAAAGTAAAGCTGAGTTCAGGCTGAAAGAGGGGTTTTCCGTGGTAGCGCCGATCAGGATCAAAGTTCCCTGTTCAATATATGGTAAAAAAGCGTCCTGCTGGGCTTTATTAAAGCGGTGGATTTCGTCAACGAAAAGCAGTAAAGAAGAGCCAAAAAGCGGCGAGCTTTGCGCTTCTTCGGCCAGTTTTTTGATTTCGCTGATTGAAGAAAAAACCGCTGAAAGATTTTCAAAAGGCAGTTCAAAAGCGGAAGCGTAGAGTTTGGCGATTGTAGTTTTGCCGGATCCGGGCGGGCCGAAAAGCAGCAGTGAGACGGGTTTTTTAGAAAGGATGATTTTAGAAATAAAGCCTTCTTTTCCAAGCAGATGGCTTTGGCCGATTACATCATTGAGTGTTTTGGGGCGGAGCCTTTCGGAAAGCGGCGGCATAAAAACCTGTGCTTGGTTGGAGAGGGCTTTAAAAAGCTAAAAGCCCGTTTTTTCTTTTTTTTAAATGATCTTTTTAGCGGAGCCCGGTCTATTTTTGCGAGAGGTTTTACCAGGCGCGTTATAAGTTTTTATAAGTCATTATAAGTCTTTTGTTTCAAATATAACCGGAAGCGATTTAGCCTGCAGGTTTATTTTTCATTGGAAAAAGGGTTAAAGGACCTTTGTTCATTTTTTCTAGTTTGCAAGGTCTGTATTTTGTTTTTTTTAGCACACTGATTTTAAGGCGTTTGTCAATTTTTTAAAAAAAAAGACTTGCGTAAAATAGTTTTTTTTGAGACTAAGAAAAAATTGTAAGTGATTTAAAACTTAAAGGGGTTTTTAAAATGAAAAAAATAGATCTTTTAGCGCTTATCTTGCTCGTTGTCGGCGGTCTTAACTGGGGTCTTTGGGGCCTGTTTGATTTTAATATCGTTGACTATGTTTTTGGTAATCTGTGGATTGCCAATTTAATTTACTTCCTAATCGGTGTTTCCGCCGTTTATTTTGTCATCACCTGGAAAACTCTGATAGGTTGCGTACGCAAGAAATAAGCTGGATCAGAAATAAAAAAGACAGGGTTCTCCCAACGGGGGCCCTGTCTTTTTTTTTTAGGATTTAAATCCTTTTATCTGATCAGCTTGCGTAAATTTATGGTTTTTTTAACAAAAACATGTTGATAAAAAAATAAATAAAGAATTAATGAAAAAGTATGCAGTTTAACACAATATATTGAGGTTGTTATGAAAAAAATAGATAAATTGGCTTTGTTATTGTTAATCGTTGCCGGTCTTAACTGGGGCCTTTGGGGCTTTTGGGATTTCAATGTCGTTTCTTTCGTCTTCGGACGTGAGTGGATCGACCAGTTGTTTTATTTTGCCTTTGGCGCTTCCGCTTTATATCTGGCTTACAGATGGAAGAAAAAAATGCTTAGCTGATTGGGCTAAAAGCATAAGTTATCTTGAGAAGGTTCTTTGGAAAATTGTTTTTTCAAAGAACCTTTTGTTTTTAGCTGTGGTTTGGTGCGGAGGTTTTAGTTTTTGGTGAACGGGAGTTTTTTTAGCGGCGCTGGATTAGTGCTGTAAAGGCGCCAGGAAGAGGTGTCTTAAAACGGTTGAACTCTTTAATTCTTAGACTTGAGCGCTGTTTGTTTTTTTTGTTTTTAAGGGTTTTTGCCGGCCTTAAAAAACCTTTTAACCGGCAGTTTTTTATAGGTTTTTTTATCGGGTTTGATTGAGCAAAAAGAAGTTTTTAAATAAATTTATATTTTTTTTATTTGAAAAATATACCGGTTAAATGTATATGTCAAATTAGAGGATTGAAATATAAGTAAACATAATTAGTACAACATAGAATAAAACAAAAAGGAGGAAGCTATGTTAAAAAGAAAAACAAAACGTAAAAAAGTGCAAAAAAAAGCTAAGAAAACTAAAGCTCGCAGCCGCCGTCGTCGGTAAGCTTAAAAGCTTAATTGTTAAAGATTAAAATCGAGCAGACCATTTGGTTTGCTCGATTTTTTCTTTTTTAGGCCGGGGGTTCTTTCCAGAAGATCGACCCAGATCGGCGAACCCCAGGCCATCTCGCCATTTTCCTGAACGGCACGCACATAGTAATAAACAAAGGGCGCTCCCTGGGCCGGCTGAAGGGCGATCTTGTCGAGCATCTCCGAATCATCAAGGCTAAAGGAAAAAGAGCTTTCGTTGGGAGTAAAATGGGCTAAAACTTTACCGGAGCGGAAAATGGTAATTTCCTTGAGATTTTTTTCTCCCGCAACAAAGCCGGTGATAAAGCGGTTGTATAATAAGCCCGGCTTGGTCTGGGTAGAAAGCTCGCTGCCCATCGGAGCGCCGGCAATATTGAAGCCCAGAACTATTTTCGCTCCGGTAGTCGCGTAGCAGTGGCGGTTATAAAGAGCGTCGAAAAGTGCTTCGCGGGTTTGGCTGCGGGCATAAATAGCCGTTAGGCCGGGAGAATACTGCTTTTGGTCCGAGCTATAAAAACCGTCGAAAATGCTACGGTCGTCCAGGCCGCCGGCAACAAAGCCGAAACGGCAGTTGTTTTCCAAGGCTTTTTGCAGGGTGCCGTCGACCAGTTCTTTGGTTAATTTGCCGGAAAGCGACCGGAGGTTTTGGTTTTTGGGGTTTTCTGCCGAGCCCCAGGCATTGTAGATTTCGACCACCCGTTCAAAGTCAGGGTTGAAGTCTTTGAAGTCAAAGCCGGTTTTTTCGTTCTGGGTAAAAAGGGGAATCGAAATGAATTCTTTGGCGGGAGTCGTTTTATAAATTTTTTTCAGGGCGTTATTTTTAAGCTCTTTTTTGCGCATCAGGGCTTTGCCGTCTTTTAAGAAGAGAAATTGGCGCACCCCTTCTTCCAGGGGCTGGCCGACCCAGATCTGCCCTAAAAAGGCCACAAAGCGCTCTTCTTCATTAAACTCGGCAACCTGCTGGGCAACCAGACGCCAGTTTTCCGTGCTGGTTTCTTCTTCGCCGTCGAAAGAAGAGGTGGAATAGAACTGGTAGCCTTTTTCGTCGCGGAAATATTTCAGGCACTGTTCAATTGAGTCCTTGGCATCCATTTTTTCTGATTCCCCGTGCAAAAGGCCCCAGAAAAGGTTTAAATCGGATTCGGCAAAGCACTTGATTGGAGGTGAAAAATAGGTTTCGCCGGTTTTTAGATTTTTAAGCTGGATTTTATAGATGGCCTCTTCGTTGAAATAAAGGTTGGGAAGGGCAATAAAGCCGGTTTCAGGCACAAAAAGCTTCCAGCTTAGGTTTTCCCGGATGTTTTGGTAGGAAAGCTCGATTAAGGTGTTTTCCGGCGCCAGGCCAGTTAAATTGCCGAATTCATCTTCAAAGCGCACAACTACATCAAAACGGCGGTTTTTGGCTACGACGG
>JBAZHS010000100.1:548-4922 GCA_041652275.1 Parachlamydiales bacterium | reverse complement strand
CGCAGGCTTTCTTCTGCTGCAATAGAAAACTTTTTAAAACTTTCTCCTTCCAATAACCTGCAGCTCTTTAAAATCCGCAACAACCAGCTAGCCTTCCCCCGGCAACCTTCCCATCCCCGGGCACAGAGTCTTGCGCAAACCCTGAAAGCCCTGCTTTTGCAGGTCCCGCTTCCGGATGCTGATTTCATCATCAGCCTGGAAGATGCCTATTTTTTAGACCCCTGTCAAAAAACTTTGGCGCCGGTTTTTACTTTTGCCAAAGACCTTTCTTTGCCGAACCTGGCGATTTTAATGCCTGATTTTGAAGCTCTGGAGGGTAACTTTGGCTTTAGAACAGAAGTATTAAAAGCCCGGTTCAAATATCCCTGGAAGCAAAAAGCAAACAGGGCTTTCTGGCGGGGAGCGACCAGCGGCGGCACTTTCAGCCAAGAAACCTATCTTACGATTCCACGCGCCCGCCTGGTTTTTTTAAGCCAAAAAGAGCCTGATCTGGTCGATGCCAAGTTCACCTGCCTTTGCCAGGGAGCGGAGCAGATGGCCGATCTTTTTCAAAGCCAAACCGCTCCGGCCGTTTGCGTCGCTGAGCACCTAAAATACAAATACCAGATCCTGATCGACGGCAATTCCTGTGCTTATTCGAGAGCTTACTGGCAGCTTTTTTCCGACAGTGTGATCCTGAAACAGGAATCTTCCCATATCCAGTGGTTCTATTCGCTTTTAAAGCCCTCCGTGCACTACATCCCCTTTAAAAATGATTGCTCGGACCTTATAGAAAAACTTAAGTGGGCCAAAACGCATGATGGCGAGGTAAAAAAAATCGCTTTAAAGGCCCGGAAAATAGCAGAAAAAAACCTGAAAAAAGCCGATACCTATCTTTATCTTTATCTGTTGCTTTGGGAATATTCCAAGCTTTTCGAAACTAATTAGACACAAGCCGTGCCAGAGTGGTTTTTAAAAAAACTTTTTTAAAACCATCCAGCCAATTATCTACTGTAATAATTATCGGGAAGAAACAACGGTTAACAGAAAAGTCAACACTTGCTTCAAATGCAAAAAAAAATCAAAAACCCGTCCGTTAATCACCTTCTTGTACCCATAAATCAAGGCAAGGAGCTTTTTAAAGCAGGCGCCTGTTTTTTGCACTTTGGGTTCCAAACCCGGCAAGTACAAAGTTGACCCTGAGTCCAATAGGGAGCGTTTTTAATTTTATTTTTTCTTTTTAAAAGCTTTTTCTTGTAGAATTTAAAAAATTCCAAGGTTTATTTTTTATGCTTAAAAAGCTTTACCAGACCTTAAAAAAAAGCCCTTTTTTCTCCAAGCTTTTGCATTTTTGCGATATAACAGTGCCAAGAAAGCTACAGGGCCATCTTCATCCCCTGTATGTCCGCCTCATTTCCAACCACTGGGTGCGCTCCGGCTATGAACAAGAAATTCGGGAGGTCTTTAAACAAACCTGCCGGCTTTACAATTTAAAAACCCTTTACGACATTGGCTCCAATGTCGGGATCTTTGCTTTGGACTTTCTTTCCTTAAATCCCAAAAACTCCGTTTTTGCCTTCGAGCCCAACCCCTTTGTCTTTCCCTGCCTGGAAAAAACCCGGCAAAGAAACCAACTTAACAACCTCCAGCTTTTTAATTTGGCCCTTTCCGACCTTTCCGGAAAAGCCCGGCTAACTTTCGATCCGCTCTCTCCGGCCAAAGGAGGCCTTCATCCGATCCGCGACGGCAAATACAACCACGAGCTGGAATACGGAGGCCTTTCCATTTCCCGGGAAGTTAAAACCGTAACGCTGGACAATTTCTTTTCCAGCCACCTTCCTCCGGACATTTTGAAAATCGATGCCGAGGGCGAAGAATTAAGGATTTTAAAAGGGGCCCGCAAGCTTTTGTCTTCCTATCATCCAGTGCTTTTTTTTGAATGCTCCCACAACGCTGCGGAAATCCACAAACTGCTGATATCTTGCGGGTACAGCTTCAAAAACCTAAAGCTGGAAAAAATTGAAAAGCTGGAAAGTTTCAACCTGGCCTTTGCCAACTGTAAAAGCTAAGTGTTTAAACCGTTTAAAAAGCCGGCGGCCTAATTTTAAAATTGCCCCGGTCTCGGTTTAGTGTTTGCTTTTGACCAAAATCTCACCCAGGCCCTTCGATAGCTCCGGAAAAACCCGTTTTTCTCTTTCCAGCACAATTGCTTTGGCTTTCTTTAAAACCTCTTCAGGACTTAAAGCCAAAAGACACTTTTTAGTTTTGCACTCGGCAAAGCCGCGTCCGTCAAAACAAGGAGCGCAGGCCATCTCTTTTCCCTTCCACAAAGAAAAGATCTCGGCCTTTTTCACTCCCTGGCCCAGAACCACCCTTGGATCAGTCGGACCGAAAAGGCCAAGCACCGCCGTTTTGACCAAAACAGCCAAATGCAGGGGCCCGGCATCATTGGCAATCACCAGATCGCATTTTTGAAAAAGCGCCAGCAGGTCCAAAAGCCCAGTCCTGCCAATAAAATTGGCGACCGGCAGCTTTTCGAAAAAAGGCACAGTCCAAAGATCGCTTGGAGCGCCCGTTAATAAAACCAGATAGTCCTCAGCCATTAATTTTTCAGCTAAAACGGCATAAAATTCCACCGGCCATCTTCTTTGATCATCATCAGCAAGAACATTTTTTGCGCCTCCCGGAGCCAAAGCAACAATTTTTTTTTGATCGAACACCAGCCTTTGCACCAGCTCCGTTTCAATCCGAGGATAATTAAAGGCCTCAAAATCAGCCATCGGCCGGTCGAATGCCAGCCGAATATATTCACTCTCAAAAGGCCTTCCGGGAACCGGATTTTTCTTTTTTAAACGGTGTGAAAAGGTTTTCTTTTTACCAAAAGAAAACACCGAAAAAATACCGTAGCGCCAGTCGGCATGGGCGACAATGATCCTATCGAAAAACCGAAACGCAATTTTAAACCAGATTTTTCCGATCTCCCCCAGCCTTTCAAAAAATTTACCGTGAAAAAGTTTTTCTTCGTCGACCGCCAAAAGCCGCAGCTTCCGTCCGCTTTTTTCCAAAAGCGGTAAAACGGCTTTTCCGCAAAGCCAGGTAATTTCTTCTTCTTTTAAATAGTTCAGCAGGCTCAAAGTGCGAACGACATCGCCGATCGCGCCGATTTTGACAATAAGGACTTTTTTCTTGTTTGCCATCCGCTGGAAAACCTATTTGAGAATTTTTTCTTTATTTTTTAAAAACCATCCTATCGTTTCTTTCAGGCCCTCTTCCAAAGGGGTCTTTTGAGCTCCCGGCAAAAGAGATCTGATCTTTTCAATCGAAAGGACCTTGGACTTGGCCCCTACATAACGCGTCAAATCAAATTTGATTTTTGTAAAATCATAGCCGGTTAAAAAGCAGATTTTCTTAGCAAACTCCCGAATGGAATACTCCTCTCCCGAGCCCAGATTAACAATCTGGTTCGACAGGGTCTGCATCAAATTTAAGGCGGTCCTGACAAAATCGCCAACCTGCACCAGCTCTCTTTTTTGATGGCCGTCGCCCCATAAGACCACTTCTTCATTTAAATATTTGCCTTTCAGAATTTTCCGGATCAAATCAAAAATAAAGTGCATCTGCCGGCCGTCCAAATGATACTCCGGACCATACAAAGTTGAAGGCACCAGATAAAGATAGTTCAGGCCATACTGCTGGTGCAAAGCCAGAATTCCGGCATAAAGCATCCGTTTGGCCATCGCATAAGTAAAAAGGCTCTCGATTGGTTTTCCTTCCAGATAGTACTCTTCTTGCAAGGGCAATTTAGGATCATAGGCACAGGAAGTGCCCATGGCCAACAGCTTGGCCCGGGGCATTTGTTCCTGCCAAAAAGCAAGCACATTGGTATTGATCTTTTGGTTGATCAGCCACTGCTCGCCCGGGTGCTTTAAACAAAAATCCCCCGCCTGGGTCCAAGCGGCCAAATGGATGATCCAGTCCAGCTTTTCACCCTCGAATTGCTTCAAGGCGTTTTCTTTGGTAAGATCGCAGGTTTTTGAGCTGGTCTTAAAAATCAAATGGCCCTGTTTTTCCAGCTCCCGGCAGAAAAACCGGCCCAGAAAGCCGCCGGCGCCGGTGATCAGAATTTTCCGTTTGGGCCCTTGCTGTTCTGGCGTTTTCATCAAAAGCTACTCCTCTTTGGGGTTGATCGGAAAATAAAATTCAACCCCCTGATCGATCAGGTGCCGGTTGTTTTTTAAAATCTCTTTTTTAAAGTTCCAGGCCAGGACATAGTAAACATCCGGCAAAGAAAGCAGCTCTTTTTCAATTAAAAGCGGAATGTGCTTGCCGGGGCTGAAAAGGCCCCGTCTGAGCTCGTTTTTTTCGACCAAATGGGAGATCAGGTCGGTGCCAATA
>JBAZHS010000100.1:0-538 GCA_041652275.1 Parachlamydiales bacterium | reverse complement strand
ATATCAAAATAGTTTAAAAGCGTGTTGCCTTTCACCGGAGCCCCCATCCCATAGACTTTTTTACCTTTGGCCTGGCAGTCCTTCAAAAAAGCCAGGTTTTGAACTTTAAGCTCCTCGATTTTTTGGGCAAAAGTCCGGTAGGAAGCCAAATCATTGCATTTGGACCTTTCCTCTTCTGCAACCAACTGTTCCAGCCGCCCCGTCGGCTTTCTTGTTCCAAGATGAGAAACAAAGCCCATGATCGAACCGCCGTGGATCGAAGATAAATAGGCATCGAAAAGTTCCAGGCCATGTTTTTTTAAAAGCGTGTTCAGGGTTTTTAAAGAATAGTAAAGCAGGTGTTCATGGTAGATCTGATCGAAAGCGGTATTTTCCATGATCTTTTTGACATACATGCACTGGACGACAAAGACTCCCTCTTTTTTGAGGTAAGTCTGAATGGCTTCGGTCACCGAATGGAGCTCTTCTAAATGAAAAAAGACTCCTGAAGCATTAACCACATCATAATAACGGTTAATCTTTTTAGCCTCTTCCAGAT
>JBAZHS010000099.1:0-4927 GCA_041652275.1 Parachlamydiales bacterium | reverse complement strand
TTCCATGGTCTGTTGTTGCTGGCGACGAGGGCATGCGCGAACAGACCATGGAAGCTTTAAACCAGGCCAAAGCCGCCAAAGTGCCTATTGTGGTTGCCATTAACAAATCAGATAAACAGGGCTATGATCCGGAAAAAGTCTACCGCCAGCTGGCCGACCAGGAACTCCTGCCGGAAGCCTGGGGCGGCGCAACCATTACCGTCAACTGCTCGGCCACAACCAAAGAAGGCCTCAGCCAGCTTTTGGAACTGCTCTCTTTGCAGGCCGAAATCCTGGAGCTAAAAGCACTGCCCTCTTCCCGCGCCCGCGGCACTGTTTTGGAATCCCAAATGCACAAAGGCCTGGGCCCAGTTGCCACCATTCTCGTTCAAAACGGCACTTTAAAGCTCAACGACGCCATTGTTTTCGGCAGCGAATATGGCCGAGTAAAAACCATGTACGACCAATTCGGCAAAGCTGCTTTGGAAGCAGGCCCTTCGACCCCCGTTAAAATTACCGGCCTTTCCGGTCTGGCCGAAGCCGGCGATGAATTTATTGTTGTGGGAAGCGAAAAAGAAGCCAAAGCCCTGGCCGAAGACAGAGCTGAAGGGCAAGTCCGCGACCGTCTGAAAAAATCCACCAAAGGCTCTTTGGAAGCCCTGCTCAAAAAACAAGGTGACAAAAAGTTTCTGCCTTTGATCATAAAAGCCGATGTTCAAGGCTCTTTGGAAGCTTTGATCGCCGCCTTGAAAAAACTGCCGTCCGATAAAGTTGAGATCAATCTGGTCAAAGCTGAAGTGGGGGAAATTTCCGAATCCGATCTGATGCTGGCCAACGCTTCCCACGCCCAGGTCATCGGCTTCCACACCAAAATTGAAGGGCACGCCGCCCACCTGATAAATACGCTTGGCGTCAAAGTCTATCTGCACGACATTATCTACCATGCCATCGATGAAATCAAACGGCTGATGATTGCCCAGCTCAGTAAAATTCCTGTTGAAAACGATACCGGCAAAGCTGAAGTAAAAGCGCTCTTTAAATCCTCCCTTTTCGGCACCATTGCCGGCTGCCAGGTCATTGACGGCATCATCAAACGCGGCCAGATGGCCCGGATCTTAAGGAACGACGAAATCATCTTCAAAGGCAAGATCGCCTCTTTAAAAAGAGTCAAGGAAGACGTTAAAGAGGTGCTCAAAGGGCTGGAATGCGGCATCCTGATCGACAACTTCTCGGATTTCCAGGAAAAAGACCTTATCCAGACCTACGATATAACTTATCTTGAGCCCGAACTTTAATTCATCCCCGCAAGGCCCATGAAAAAAAAACGCACCGACCGTTTAAATTCGCTTTTAAAGCAGGTAATCTCCGAAGTAATTTTTCAAAAACTGCGCAACCCCAATGTTTCCAAACTGCTTTCA
Source organism: Parachlamydiales bacterium (assembly GCA_041652275.1). Classification (GTDB taxonomy): domain Bacteria; phylum Chlamydiota; class Chlamydiia; order Chlamydiales; family SM23-39; genus JBAZHS01. The sequence continues at coordinate 3,530 of JBAZHS010000099.1, read as the reverse complement.
ATCACCAAAGTCGACATTGCCCCCGACCTGCATAACGCTTCGGTCAGCGTCAGCATTATCGGCACCCCCAAAGAAAAAGAAATTACTTTGGAAGAGCTCCAGCGCTCGGCCGGTTTTATCGCTATGGAAGCTTCCCACAAAATGGTCATCCGCTATTTTCCCGCTCTTTGCTTCAAACTGGACACTTCGGTAGACGATTTTCTGAAAATCGACAAAATCCTCAATGATCTGGAAAAAGAAAGGAATCAGCGTGACCACTGAAGGCCTTCTTTTAGTCAATAAAACTAAGGGAAAAAACTCTTTCAGCCTGGTCTTTGAGCTGCGCCAGCTGACCGGCGTAAAAAAAATCGGCCACAGTGGCACCCTCGACCCTTTTGCTTCCGGCGTTATGGTGATGCTCATCGGCCGCAGCTATACGAAAAAAGCCGGCCATTTTTTACAGATGGACAAAGAATACGAAGCTCTTGTCCGGCTGGGCTTTAATACCGAAACCCTTGATTCCGACACTCCGGAAACCTTTGTGTCCGATTATCAGCCAAGCCTGGAAGAAATCAAGCTGGCCCTAAAACATTTTCAAGGAGAGCTTTGGCAAACCATCCCCCGCTATTCAGCAAAAAAAATCAGAGGCAAGCCCATGTATAAGCTAGCCCGCCGGGGGCTGGTTTTTGAAACCGGCCAAAAAAAAATCTCTCTTACCACCACCCTTTTGGACTATGCCTATCCCTTTTTACGCCTAAATGTCAAATGCTCCAGCGGCACTTACATCCGCCAAATTGCTTTTGATCTAGGAAAAATTTTACAAAGCGGCGCTTATTTAACCGAGCTTGTCCGGCTAAAACTGGGCGCTTTCCATTTAAAAGACTGCCTTGATCAAGCTGAACTGTTTACAAAAAATCTGAAAAAACATCTGATCCAAAAAGATTTTTAATCTTTCAAAATAAAAAACCCAGAAGGACCAAAAATACAAGTATCCTATTTATCTCTGTCTTTTAAATTCATTTTTTTTTACTAAACTTCCTATTTAAGAAGTAAAATACAAACCAGCGCAAAACTCAAAGCCGTAGCCCATTTGACCAGCTCCGGAATAAAAGCAAAAAAAGCCGCCGCCCCCCTGAATAAATCACCAATCATTCTTAACAGCGCCGAAACTGGCGTGTGCAAATAAATCCGCTTAGAGCCTTCCCACCCGCTCCACAAAAAGCCCTGTAGTCGCTCTCCCATCTCCCTCCATCCCTGGTTTTGCCGGACCAGCTCCTGCACCTCTCTCGCTCTTTGCCTGATCTGCGCTTCCCTTTGAACCATTTCCGCGGAATTTTTATTGAAAAGCCGCCGCTGTTCAGCCAAAAACTCAGCGTCAGCTTGCAAATGCCCGGCATCAGTTTGCAAAACCTGCCCTAATTTACCCCCCTGGTCCACAACTGTCCTTTCCACTTCCCGCCCTTCTTCAAGAAGTCTTTCCGCCCGAAACATGCTGTCTTGCAATTCACAACGCAGCCTTTGTATCTCTACCGCCGAACCTGTTTTCATAAAAACCTTCCTGAAAAAATCTATTTAATCCTTTTCACGCCTTGGCGGCACCTCTAGCGCCGGAGGCCGCGGCTCTATTTCCAGCGGTGGCTGGGGTAAAAGTTTTTCAATACGCAAGCCAATAACCGTTCCACTGACAGTGCCGACCCCGAATCCAACCGGAATTCCAACAGCCGGCGTAAAAAATATTGAGGTAACAAATCCAGCAGCTCCGGCAATAATCAGTCCGGAAAATCCGCCTGAAAGTCCGGCTATCACTTTTCGATAATAAATAATCTGATGGCTCAGCTCATTTCCAACCCCGGCATAAAAACGCATCTCTACCTGAACTTGATCTCTCAAACCATCCACCTGTCCCCTAACGGCCCCGCCCAAACGCCTTATTTCCTGCCCGACTTCCCATTGCCGATGAAAATGATCTTCAACCGCTACCCCTTCAGCAACCTGCTGCCGCATAATCTCTTGATAACGCACAAGAGCTGAATTTAGATTTCCAATAATCCGAACGCTTTTTTCTAAATCGGCCAACAACACACCATTTTCCTGGCTCATCCTCTCATAAGCATTTCGCATTTGTTGCCAATCAAGACCATCGATGCCATCGATCATAACTGCCATAAAACCTACTCTCCGGTTTTCAATCTCTTTTTATCATTTTTACGAAAAACCCCTTTCCTTTAATAAAAGAAAAAGCCACCTGTTTTTCTTAAATGTTTTTCTCTTACAACGCTTCCTTAACAGTCCCCCCTTCAAGGCCCCGTTGATAACTCTGAATAGCCCTTAATTCATCTGCGTTAAAAAGAAAACCCGGCCGTCCGGCAGCTATGGCAGCAGTCACCTGCTGAAAAAAACAGTTAACCTTTTGTAAATATTGTTTCATTAATTCTTGCTGCTGCACCAGTGTTATGTACTGTTTTTTCATAAGTACGAATTCTGAAGAACTGCTGAGCTCTGTCACCTTGTACCTTAAAAGGCTGTTTTCTTTCTCTAAAAGTCCCAATCGCGAATACAAACGAGCGTTAATTTCTTCCAAAGCCCGCTTTTGCATAATTAACATTTCCTCCTTTCCAGACTCATCCAGCTCTCCGCTTCCAGCTTCAAACTTAGCTTCCAGATCTTCAATCTGCCGTTTTAAACCCTCTAGCTTTTGCCTCCAGCTTACTTCGCCATCTCCGCCTACTGCCGTCATTTGCAACCCCCTATTTAAAAAAATATTTTTTCTAAAAAAGATTTAAAGAAAAGGCCTTTTTTATCAACATTTTTTAATTGGACCGCACGGTTCGGCAAAAAGTTTCCCAGAATCTCTCTTCCCTGATATTCTAAAAAAAGCTTAGTCCGGTAAAATTTTTTATGCTGCGCCTTTTTAGCTGTTTTCTTTTGCCCTGCTTGCTTTTGGCCTTTGAGCCGCGCCACACTTATCTGACTTTTTTAGAAGAAAAAATCCACAACAGCATCACCATTACCGTCCATACTGACGATCTCAAAGAGCCGCTGACCCTTTATTTTGCCGGGGCCGGCGCCTTAAAAAACCGCTTTAAGCTAAAGCAAAACGCCGGCCATTTTTTTAAAAACCGCTTTTTATACCATTTTCATTTGCAGGGCCTAAAGCCCGGAGAAGCTTACCATTTTGTTTTGCATCACCCCACGCTTGGCTTCAGCAAAATCAAAAAGTTCAAAATGCCCCTAACAAGCTCGCCATCTGTTCAAAAACCCCAAAACCAGCCTTTCGCTCAAACGGCAGGCCGCCTCAAACGCCCGCTTTTGCGGTTTGTCGAAGGCGGCGATCTGGAAAGGGCCGAAAAAGCTGAAAACCTGCTCAGAAAAGCCGCCGCCCTGGACCCCGAAGTCTTTTTTTTAGGCGGCGACTATCCTCCGGGCATTTTTTCCAAAAAAGACTATCCCCAGTGGGACAAATGGCTGGACATAATCGAAAAGACCATGGTTACGCCCCAAGGCTTTTTAATTCCGCTGGTGCTGGCATCGGCAACCATGAGACCACCTTC
>JBAZHS010000098.1:0-4953 GCA_041652275.1 Parachlamydiales bacterium | reverse complement strand
CATCTTGACCGGCCAGCGCTGCAGCATCGTCAGCGTAATTTCCAGTCCATTTTCCTCTTGCAGCCGGGCAACCGGCTCTTCCAAAGTATAACTGCCTTCCGGGGCCAGCCAGACCAGGGTGTATTTTTTTCCCAAAGCAAAGGGCACCATAATTTTATGTTCAAAACGGCCCTCCGGCACCGTTCCCAAAAGCGCTCCTCTTTGCACTTGGGCTTTAATTTGGGCACAGGGATGAAAAGGCCACTTTTTTTTCCGGTCCAAAGACGGTAAAAAAACTCCTCTTTTCAAAAAGAGGCCCGAGACCTTGGCAATCTCTTCCAGGGGATTTTGCAGGCCGTCGAAAACGCCGCCCAAAAGCCCTGGACCCAGCTCGGCTTCCAGCAGGTGGTTTTGAAAAACCACTTCCTGGCCCAGTTTCACCGCCATAGTATCTTCAAAGACCTGTACTTTGGCCAAATTGTGGTTGATTTCAATAACTTCCGCCGGCAATTTTAAAGCGCCCAAATGAATTAAGCAGATTTCACCCTGCCGGATCGATCCATTAAATTCCACGTGGAGCAGATTACCCAAGGCCTCCACGACCCTGCCTTTCGCTTTTGTTTCCTCTTGCATAGCCTACCTTAATAGCGCGTCTAAAATTAATTTGCCATCCTCTTTTTCCAAACGAAGGCCGTCTTCCACGAGCCAAACCCGGGCCAGATAGCCTAAAACCTGGTCCAGGCTGAAAGGCTCTTTTTCGGCCGCTTCGGTAAATTTCTCGAAGCGGTATTCCAACAAAGCCTTTTGCAGTTTGACCGGCTCCAAATAGTTCTTTTCAAAAAGCTCAACCACTGGCTGAAGCTCAGCTTCAAGCTCCAGATGCCCGGCTTTTTTTTGCTCAAAAAGGGTTTTAACCAAGGGATCCAGGCTGTCTTCGAAAAAAAGCTCCTCTTCCAGTTCGCGGCCAAGTTTTTTCGCCCTTAGCGCTGTAGTGATCAAAAGTATCGAGCGCTCCATTCTAAAATAAAAATTCAAAAAGGGAGAAAGGCTTTTTGGTTCTTGTAAAAAACCGCTTAAAAGCTCGGGAAAATGCTTCAGCCTTTTTTCTTCCAGCGGATACTTTTCCAGAAAATCAAAAACCGTCTCTCCCATCAGGTCTTTGAAAAGCAAGGCTTCGTTCAAGCCTTTGGCGTCCAGATTGCCCCGGGGGTCCAAAGGGCGCTTCAAAAAGAGGGCCTTAATGTTCCGGATATCAATATAGGAACGCAGGTTTTGGACCTCCTGCCAGTCCTGGCCGGACAGGTTCCACTCCATCAAGGGCAGCAGCTCGCTGCAGGTCAACTCCAGTTTGGCTTTTAAAGAAAGCGCCGGCAAGGCGGAAGCTAAAAAGTAATAAAACATTATAGTCCAAAAATAAGCGTGCGGAAATCCTGGCGGACATATTCGACGATCAGCTCTTGCAGCGCTTTTTCCGAGATGTCCAGGGTTAGATTTTTATCTTTCAGCTGAATTTTTACCCCCCCCGCAAAATCTCCGGCCAGAAAGCCTTGGGCCTGCACTTTGGCCAACACATCCTGGGCAAGCAGGGCCGCAATTTTTTTCGCGTCCATCGTTCGGGAAAGAACAAGGGTAAAATCCGTCTCCGTACCCTCTTTTTCAATTGCCCTGATCAAGGCCTCGACCAGCTGGGCGATCAATTTGGGCTCGCTTAAGGGTTTTTCAATCAAGGAAGCCAGGTTCTCCCGAAAGAACTGTTTTTCCACAGCCTGCTTTAAGGTGTCGACCGCCTGCCGGGAAGCCAGGGCCAAAGAACTGAGCAGATTCTTTTTTTGTTTTTCCATTTCCAAAAGCGCCGCTTTTTTTATCCGTTCGGCCTCTTCTTTGGCCTTCAACCTGACCTCTTTGGCCTCGATGTGGGCATTTTCCAAGATCTCTTGGGCTTCCTGTTTGGCCGGCTCGATCGTCTGCGCTTTTAAACTTTCGCAGATCCGCTGGATTTTATCTTTGCTGTTTTGAATCTCTGGCATGGCTTTTTAATCCGCAATTAATTGATTTTTCATCATAGCACAGCCATCTTTTTGAGCCAAAAGAATCTCCCCCGCCTTCAAGAAAAAACCCGCCAAAACCAGATTAAGCAGCTGTTTTTTGGTGGTTTAAAAAAAACAAGCCGGTATCATAAACTTAAATTAAAACGGATTTTTTATGAAAAAATTAGTCGTTTTGCTTGTTTCTGCCAACCTCTGCACCGCCGGTTTTAGCGAACAAAAGCCCTGCGCCCCCAAAACGGCCGAGCTGGCCTCGACCACCGCCGTTTCGCTTTCCATGATGGCCTGGGGGGTTGGACTGGTGATTGCCATTGCCGTGGTCTGCGCCCTGGTTAAAAATTCCAAAGCTTAAGCCTAAAAAGGCTTTGCCCCATAAGGCTGCAGCGATGTTCTTCTTGCCGGCGTTAGTTTTTTGCGCTGTTTTTACTTCCCTGGATTCCAGCTATGCCAATTTTTTGCCTCCTCCCGGCTTTGAATTGGCCGATCCGCGCAAACTGCCGGAAAAAGTCCAGGCCGGCCTGATCGAAAAAAGCCTGCAGACCGTCCGCCCCTCCTTGAACCTGATTGAAGAAAAAACCCCTCTTTCGCTCAATGAATATCTGGAAAGCTTTGAAAAAAGCTACCTTGAGAAAAAATATGTCTGCCATCGCCTCGGCCCCCTGCCCTGCAAGGCCGGAGAGGGCCGCCTGCTCCAGGTTGATCTTAAAGGATTCGGAGAAGACATGCGGCTCTGGCAGTTCTTTTTTTTTAAAGACCAGATTATATATGTGCTGACCGCCGCCTCGGCCAAGTCAAAAAGCCAGAATTATTATCCCGGTTTTTTAAAAACCTTTCAGTCCTTCGAGCTTTTGGACGATCTCTTTTTACCCCTGTCGGCTTCCCGGAAAAGCCAGCTTCTTCAAAAGCTTAAAGATCTGCTGAAAACCAGAAAGCCCAAAAACTTTTTTAAACTAGAAAAATACCTGAAAAATAATTTTGCCGACCTGGGGCCCTACTGGCAGTGGCAGGTTGTACAGGCAGAGCTGAAAAAGCACCCGTCCAAAACCTAAGGGCCCGCCGCTTCCTTTTTTTAACAAAGAACCCAAAAACACTATTTCAAAACAAGTGAAAGCCTAACGCCGGAACTCTTCGGCCTTACACCATTCGGCAACGACCAACCATCGGCATGCCAGCCGAAAAAACTACCGTACCAGCCGCCTTATCCTGATTCCCAAAACCTTAAAAAAAATATAAACACCCTTGCGAAATCCGTTAAAAAAAACTAGAATGGACCTTCAACTTTAACAGGAGCCCTACATGTCTTTAACCACAGATAGCGCCGTTTGTCCAACCTGCGCCAACCAGCTGGAAGCTTTGAAAAAATTCACGACCATTGTTGCCGACACATCTGATTTTGCGGCCATTGCCGCTTTCAAGCCAACGGACGCCACCACCAACCCCTCCCTGATTTTGGCCGCCGCCACCGATCCCAAATACCAGGACCTGGTCGATTCCGCAGTCAAAACGGCCCAAGGCCTGCCCCTATCGAAGAGAAACCGGCTGCAGGCCGCTTTAGAGCTGGTCTTTGTCAACTTCGGCGAAGCCATTTTAAAGATCATACCCGGAAGGGTTTCCGTCGAAGTGGACGCCAAGGATTCTTTCGACACCAGAAAAAGCGTCGAAAAAGCCCGCCGTTTGGTTCGGCTTTTCGAAGAACGCAAGATCTCCAAAGAGCGCCTGCTTATTAAGCTGGCCTCAACCTGGGAAGGCATCCAGGCGGCTAAAATCCTGGAAAAAGAAAACATCCGCTGCAACCTGACCCTGCTTTTTTCCCTGCCCCAGGCCATTGCTGCAGCTCAGGCCCACGCGACGCTGATCTCCCCTTTCGTCGGACGGATTTTAGACTGGCATCTGAAAAACGCCCCCCAAACTTTTCTACCCCACGAAGATCCGGGCGTAATCTCTCTCAAGGCTATTTTCAACTACTATAAAAAATTCAGCCTTCCCACTGAAATCATGGGCGCTTCTTTCCGCAACGCCGGGCAGATCCTCGAACTTGCCGGCTGCGATCTTTTGACCATCTCGCCCGCTTTGTTGGAAACCCTGCAAAAACAAACGGATCCAATCAGCTTAAAGCTAAGCCAGGCCGACGCTTTAAAATTGCCTTTGAAGCCGCAGAAGATCAATGAGAAAAAATTCCGCTATCTGCTCAATGCCGATCCGATGGCCTCCGATAAGCTTGCCGAAGGCATCAGGCGCTTTGTCCTCGATCTAGAAAAGCTGGAAACGCTTTTAAAAGCCCGGATCTAGCGTTTAAAAAAAAGTTCAACGGGTTAAAAAACTAAAGTTTTTCTGCAACAAACCGGCCACGAAATTTTAGATTAAAGACGAACCCGCCCGTGAAGCTTTGCCGCAGTTTTTTTTCAAAAAGGAGCAGGACCTTCGGATTCGCTCTTCCGGCATAACGAAAAGATTTTTGCCGGGCTTTTTAAACAAAAAAAATTAACTGTTTTAACTACGACCACCGGAAATAACCGCTAATGAACTGCAAAAGGCGTTCGGCATTTTCCGACTCGATAAAAGCATAAAAATTACATTCATAAAAAAGCGCTTGAAAATATTTTAAAAGCACCTGAAAACAGGCCACCGAATCGGCTTTGATCGCTTCGAAAAAACCCTCTTTGAGCGTTTCCTTGTCAAATTTATCTTTGATTGGACCGGCTCCGGCCAAAGCCTCCAAATTCGAAGCGCTGCCGTAATAGCACAAGGCCCAAAAGAGGGCTTTTTGGGAATCTAAAGTCAAATCCGCCAAAAAGGCTTCTTCCAAAACCAGGCCCTTCAAACTTTCCAGCTTCAGTTCGTCTCCATTTATTTTGGTTAAAACCAGTGGAAAAACAGTCCTCGACGGAGACGCCGGCCGGGAAGAAACGGCTTTGGGCAAACCGGAAAG
>JBAZHS010000097.1:0-4976 GCA_041652275.1 Parachlamydiales bacterium | reverse complement strand
CGCAATCATAATTTACGCCTTCGAAGAAACCTTGTGAGAAACGAGTTCAATTTCAATCTGCATTTTTTCCAGTTTTTCTCTGGCAGCGCCGGAGATTTTGCTGGCGATAATTTTTTTCACCTTTTTTTTCAATTCGCCCTGGGAAAGGATTTTTAACCCGCCGGTAACATAGCTCGGCACCAGGCCTTTAGCTTTCAGGGCCTCTAAAGAAACTTCTTCTTTGGCCTCAAAATGTTGTTCGATCTGGTCCAAGTTCAAAATAAACATCGGCTTCACATGCCTTCCACGGGTAAAACCGCGGCAGGGCAATTTACGGAAAAGGCGCATCTGGCCGCCTTCATAGCCATAACGGCGCTTATAGCCGCTGCGGCTCTTGGCGCCTTTTTGTCCGCGGGAAGCGGTTTTGCCGCGTCCGGAACCGGGGCCGCGACCGACCCGCTGGATATTTTTACGGACCAAAGTCGAATTCGTTAGTTTGGAAAGCTCAATCATGGCTGATTCCCCTTGCGTCTAAAATTTGCTTTTTGCTGCGCAGGCTTTTTAAGGCTTTAATGGTGGCCAGCACCTGGTTCATCGGATTGTTGGAGCCAAGGCTTTTGGCTACAATGTCTTTGATCCCTGCCAGCTCTAAAATCGAACGGACGACGGATCCGGCAATAATGCCGCGGCCTTTGCGGGCCGGCTTTAACATTACTTTCGAGCCGTCCCAGGCAATCGTGATCTCATGGGGAATGGTGTCTTCTTCCCTTTCAAAAGTAAAAACATTTTTGCGCGCCAGCTCCGTGCCTTTGCGGATCGCATCGGAAACTTCGTTGGCCTTGCCGAAGCCAAAGCCCACCCGTCCCAAACGGTCGCCGACTAAAATCAACGCGGAAAAACCGAACTTGCGGCCCCCTTTCACCACTTTTGCCGAGCGGTTGATATAGAGCACCTTCTCTTCAAATTCGCTGTCTTCTTGACGAGATCCTCTTCTTTCCTCTTTTCTTGCCATTGTTCATCCCAAGTTAAAATTTTAATCCGGCTTTGCGCGCGGCGTCTGCAACCAGCGCAATCAAGCCATGATATTTAAAACGGCCGCGGTCGAAAACAACTTTTTCCACTTGCTTTTCCAACGCCAGCTTGGCAATCATCGCACCCAGTTTTTCCGCCGAAGCTTTTGATTTGCGCTTCTCATCTTTAGCAAAAACTTTGGAAAGCGTCGAAACAGAAACTAAAGTTAGGCCGGCCTCATCATCGATCAGCTGGGCTGAAAGGTGGCGGTTGGTCTTATGCACATAAAGCCGGTATTGTCCGTGCAAACAGTTGCGCACCCGGCAGCTGCGGCGGTTTCTTGTTGCTTTTCTTTTTAAAAGATTTTTTTCCATGTGTGTTTATCCTTAATTATTTACCCGCTGGCGCAGCGGCGGCGGCTTTCGCAGCCTTACCGGCTTTCTTGCGGACGTATTCGCCGAGATATCTGATCCCCTTGCCTTTATAGGGTTCGGGTTTTTTCATCGCCCTGACTTCGGAAGCAAACTTGCCGACCAAATGTTTATCGGCGCCCGTAATCGTAATCTCAACTGATTTTTCATCCACCTTAACCTGCAGTCCCTGCGGAATGATCAAAAAGGTCGGATGGGAAAAACCCACCTGCAGATCCAGACGGTTGCCCCTGACATTGGCGCGGAAGCCGACGCCGACCAAAGAAAGCTTTTTTTCAAAGCCGCTGGACACGCCTTCGATCATATTGCGCAAAAGCGCCCAGTGCAGGCCTAAAAGCGCCTTGGAAACTTTTTTCTTGCCGCCGGCCAGAACCATTAAGCCTTTTTCTTCTATTTTGGCCACAAGGCCTTCTTCAAGCCGGGAAGCCAGCTGGCCTTTGGGGCCCTTGACGCCGATTTCAAGACCGGAAATTTTCACTTCCACCCCTTTCGGCACCGGAATGGCTTTTTTCGCTAATCTAGACATATTATATTTACCCCTTTACCATACGTAACATAAAAGTTCGCCGCCCAAACCCATTTGGCGGGCATTCTTGTCATCCATAATACCTTTGGAAGTCGAAACAATCGCAACGCCCAAACCTTTCCAGATCCAGGGCAGTTTGTCTTTTCGGGCATAGATCCGGGAGCCGGGAGAAGAAATACGCTTCAGCCCCTGGATGATCGGCTGGCGCTCCCTGTTGTATTTCAGAAAAACCCGGATCGTCCGCTTGACCTCTCCGGTAATAAAATTTTCAATAAAACCCTGCTCTTTCAAAATCTTCAAGATCGCCAGCTTCTCTTTGGAGACCCAGATGTCCACATAGCGCCTTTGGGCCGCGGAAGCATTGCGGATCTTGGTTAAAAGTTCGGCAATCGGATCATTAAATGTCATATCTTTTCCTCTATTTTGCTTGCGCGTTTTTAAAAGGCAGTCCCAAAAGCGTTAAAAGCTCCAAACACTCCTGGTCGCTTTGAGCTGTGGTCACTAAAGTAATGTTCATGCCCTGCGCTCTTTTCACAGAGTCCAGGTTCACTTCCGGAAAAACCTGCTGGTCTTCCAGGCCTAAACTATAATTGCCCTGGCCGTCGAAATGAGTCTTAAAGCCGCGGAAATCGCGGATGCGCGGACAGACGATGTGGCAAAAACGGTAAAGGAACTCGTACATTCTTTTTTTTCTGAGCGTCACCTTGGCGCCCACTGTCTGGCCGGCACGCAGCTTGAAATTGGAAATATCTTTTTTGGCCCGGGTTAAAATCGGCTTTTGGCCGGATAAAACCGTCAGCTCGTTAATGTGCTCTTGCAAAGCGCCCTTGTCTTTGGCGGCTTCCACTAAACCCATACTGATAATAATCTTTTTCAGCTTGGGCAGCTCCATCGGATTTTTTTGCGGATGGCGCTTTTTTAGCTCCGGAAAAATTTCTTCTTTAAACTTAGCTTGTAATCTGGACATACCTATTTACCCTTTTTCTTCTTTAAGGACCGAAAAACCACTTCTTTATCTTTTTCTTTGTAAACCAGTTCGCTGTTCGCGCCGTTTTTCTTTTTTACACTGACAAAAATTGCTTTGCCTTCTTTATCGCACAAGGCAGCATTGGAAATATGGATCGGCCTTTCAATCGAAAGAATCTGCGCATTCTGGCCGGCCTGCGATTTTTTGACGTGGCGTTTGCGGACATTGATGCCCTGGACAATGATACGGTCGGCTTTGCGCAGCAAAACTTCGCCCGTCCGGCCTTTATCGTTACCGGCAATAACCACCACTTTGTCTCCTTTGCGGATCCATTTGCTCATAATTAAATTACCTCTGGTGCTAGTGAACAGATTTTTAAAAAGCCTTTTTCCCTGACTTCGCGGGCTACCGGACCAAAAATCCTGGTGCCGGTCGGCTCGTTCTTGTCGCCGATCAAAACACAGCTGTTGTCATAAAAACGCAGTTTGGAACCGTCGGCTCTTTTAATGTATTTGGCGGTCCTAACGATCACAGCCTTGACCACCTGGCCTTTTTTCACTCCCCCGTGGGGATCGGCTTCTTTCACCGAGCAAACAATAATGCTGCCTACATCGGCATAGCGCTTTCTGGAGCCGCCAAGCACTTTAAAGCACTTGACCTTCTTGGCCCCCGTATTATCGGCCACTTCTAGAACGCTTTCTTGTTGAATCATCCTAAATCACTCTCCACCTTTTTAGTCTGGACATCGGACGGCAGGCCGCCAAACGCACCGGCTGACCTTCTTTAAGCCCCTCTTTTTCGGTATGGGCATAATATTTTTTACTTTTTTCCACCAGCTTTCCATATTTGGGGTGGCGCAGCTTACGAACAACCCTGACCACAACCATTTTGGGCGCTTTGGCGGAAACCACGATGCCCTCAATAATTTTTCTTTGGCTTTTCATCTATTTCTTTCCTTCCTGCTTTTTGGCAAGAGCGCTTTTTTCAGCTAAAACCAAAAGCGCCCGGGCCCGATCCTTTTTTTTCTCTTTTAGCAAATGCGGTTTTTCCAGTTTGCGGGTTCCGGCCAGCTGGTTTTTCAAACTGAAAATGTCCCGGTTTAAATCATTGATCATGACTTCCAGCTGTTCTTTGGTCAAATCCCGAATCTCTTTAATGTGCGACATGTTTTTTCCTCCTATACCCGTTCAAGTCTGGTAACAAAACGGGTCTTCAGCCCGATTTTCGCCGAAGCCAGTTTTAAAGCGGTCTGCGCTTCTTCCCGGCTCACTCCGCCCACTTCGAACAAAATGCGGCCCGGCTTCACAACAGCGACCCACGTCTCCGGATTGCCCTTGCCTTTTCCCATCCTGGTCTCGGCCGGTTTTTTGGTAATCGGCTTGTCCGGAAAAACCCGGATCCAGACCTGGCCTTTGCGGCTGAAAAACCGGTTGATGGTCACCCGGCAGGCTTCAATTTCCTGAGAAGAGAGCCAGCCCCTTTCCAGAACCTGCATGCCAAAATCACCGAACTCAATAAAGCTCGCGCCTTTGGTCAAACCGGCAAACTGCCCTTTTTGCTGCTTACGGAATTTCGTTCTCACTGGCATTAGCGCCATAACTTGCTTTCTCCTTTTTCCCTAGCGATTAATTTCTTCGCCCTTGTTGATCCAAACTTTTACACCAATCGAACCGTAGGTCGTTTCGGCCCGGCCGGTCGCATAATCAATGTCGGCCCTGAGGGTATGCAGAGGAATCTTGCCCAATTTATACCACTCGGTCCTGGCAATCTCCGATCCGCCAAGGCGTCCGGAAACCTGCACTTTCACACCCAAAGCTCCGGCTTCCATCGTCGCCTGCATGGTCTTTTTCATAATACGCTTGTGGGGCATGCGCCTTTCCAGCTGCTTGGCAATCCCGTCGGCAACCAGCTTGGCATCCAGATCGGGCCGTCTGATCTCTTCGACTTCCAGCCAAACTTCCGAGCCGGTTAAATCTTTAAGCTCTTTTTTCAGACCTTCGGCATCCGAGCCCCGTTTGCCAATCACCAGGCCGGGCTTGGCGGTATGGATGGTCACTTCGAC
>JBAZHS010000096.1:0-5010 GCA_041652275.1 Parachlamydiales bacterium | reverse complement strand
AACCATTGCCGGCTCTTTGAAATTGGGAAAAATCATTCTTTCACGCTCTAAATCATAGGCGGCGGTTTTTTCTTCAGAGGGCCATTCCCAGGGTGGAGGCACGCGTGTCAGCTGCTGCTTGTCGGGGTCGGTTTTCCAAAACAAGACGGTTTGATTTAAAAAAAAACGGTTGCGATAGATAAACCTGAGTTCGGAATGGGTGGCGATATTTTTGATCAAATAGTTTTTCCCGACATAATAAGGGTCGAAACGCTGCATGTTTTTCAGGGCTCTTTCGTAGGGGTCGTCTTTTTCGGCAGCATAGCGCTGGTTGATCTCGTCAAGAAGAAAATGAACCCGGTAATTAAAACGGCAGGCCCAAAGCAGGTAAATTTTACAGATTTTCTGAATGCGCGCGCTGTAAGAAGAAGTCCAGGAAAAAAAAACCTTTTCAAAAGCGCTGAAGCTATGCTCCAGCTCCTGGTAAAAAGAGCGGAGATTTTCCGGGATTTCTTCCAGGTATTGGCTGGCCTTGATTTTTTTTTCTTTTCCGTCGGAAGCAGTGCAAAGATTTTTTAAATGGAAGGCCAGCTCCAGTCGTTGCTTAACCGATATGAGGGCGAACTTTTTTCTGATTTCGATCACTTCAGCGTTTTCCAGGTGCTGAAATCCATAGCATAAATCACCTGGTTGAAAAATTGCCATTAAAGTTGGACCGGCCATTTTTTTCCTTTGCCATGGTGCCCCGGTTTTCCGGCTTTCGTTCAGCGGGTATGCTAGGCCTTTTTTCGCTAAAAAGGCCGGCTTTCGGGGCGAACAGTTTTTTTTTGACGTTAAATTTTAAAACAAACAACCTTATCAAAGGACATAAAATTTAACGATCGTTTTTTCAAAGGCCTAACCTTTAGTTTCCTTTAGTCTTTTTTAATAGAGTTTTTCAGGAGCGTGAACAATCCGGGCGAAAAATCCTGAAATTTTGAAGTGTTTGTCTGTTTAAATTTTGATTGGTGCAAAAGCGGTCTTTTTTTGTTTCCATGAGTTTTTTTTATTTTTGCTTGCAGGCGCTTCAGGGTAATTTTTCCGTTTCTCGCTGTAATTGTACTTTTATAAAAAAAAAGATTTGCTAAATTCTGTTTTCTATTTATTGTCTTCTCGATATACAGAAAAAAGGAGTCTTTTTATGAAAGGCACGGTTCAGTGGTTTTCCGATGAGAAGGGCTATGGCTTTATCTCTCCTGACGAGGGAGTACGCGATTTGATTGTGCAAAGAAGCAACATTCAAATACAGGATCAGCATCTGTATGAGGGGCAAAGGGTGGAATTCGAACAGATCAGAGGGCCCAAAGGGCCGGAGGCGGTCAATGTCCGGCCGGCCAACTGAACTGCGTTATATTCGGTTTTTCGAGGAGCTTGCGAAAAAAGATGTTAAAACGGTTGGCGGTAAAAATGCTTCTCTCGGCGAGATGGCGGGGGCTTTAAGGCCCTTCGGCATTGAAGTGCCGGGCGGCTTTGCCCTAACAGCGGAGGCCTACCGGCTTTTTTTAAGCGCCAACAAACTGGAAAAAACCATTTTCGAGTTTTTGAAAATCCAAAAAGTTAAGGCTGGAGCAAAAATCAGAAAGCTGCTTTTGCACGTCCCCCTGCCCTTGGTTTTGCAGCAAGAGCTACGGGCGGCTTACCATCTTTTATCGAGACGCTATGGAAAGGAAAACCTTAAGGTGGCGGTGCGCTCTTCGGCTACCGCAGAAGATCTGCCGGAAGCTTCGTTTGCAGGCCAGCACGAATCTTTTTTAAATGTTCAGGGCGCCGATGAGCTTTTAAGTTATGCCAAACGCTGCATGGTCTCGCTTTTTACCGATAGGGCCATTGCTTACCGGGAAGAAAAAGGTTTTGACCACCGTCGTGTTTTTCTCTCGGTCGGCGTGCAGAAGATGGTCAGAGCCGATCTGGCTTCGGCCGGGGTCATGTTTACCCTTGAGACTGAAAGCGGCTTTCCCGACATAGTGACTATCAACGCCGCTTTCGGCCTTGGCGAAAATGTGGTCGGCGGAAAGGTCAATCCGGACGAGTACCAGGTTTATAAGCCTTTTTTAAATGATCAAAGCAAGCAGCCGATCATTGAAAAAAACTTGGGCTCGAAAGAAAAAAAACTGATTTACAGCTCGCGGCAAAGGACTCGCAACATCAGCACTTCTTCACGGGAAAGGTCTTCCTTTGTGCTTTCCGATCAGGAGATCTTAAAGCTTGCAAGCTGGGGGGCGGCAATTGAAAAACACTACGCCAGGCCGATGGATATCGAATGGGCCAAAGACGGCGACGAGCAGAAATTTTATATTGTCCAGGCCCGTCCGGAAACAGTTTTTGCAAAAAAGGGGGAGCTGCTGTTTTCAAACTATAGACTGGAAGAAAAAGGACGCTTGCTTTTTAAAGGGCTGGCGATCGGCAGCAAGATCGCTTCCGGTCCGGCTCAGGTGATCCGCTCTGTTCGGGAAATCAAAAAATTCCAGGCCGGAAATATTCTGGTTACGACTACGACCACGCCGGACTGGGTGCCGGTCATGAAAAAAGCCTCCGGTATTATTACGGATCTCGGCGGCCGCACTTCCCACGCGGCGATTGTCAGCCGCGAACTGGGCATTCCGGCTATTGTCGGATCCCGGATTGCGACGAAAAAAATCAAAAACCGCCAGCTGGTGACCATAAGCTGCGCCAAAGGCGAAGAAGGGCTGGTTTACGACGGCCTTTTAAAATATAAGGTTAAAACTGAAAAAAGAGTCAACGCCTTACCCAAAACCAGTTTTAAAACAAAAATAATGCTCAATATTGCCTCGCCTTCGGCCGCTTTACGCTATTACCATTTGCCGGTTTCCGGCATCGGGCTGGCGCGGATGGAATTTATTATTTCCAACACCATCAGAATTCATCCGATGGCAATTTTGCAGACGGAAAAGGTGAAAAGCCCGAAGATCAGGTCCGAGATTGAAAAGCTGACTTGCAGCTATCCAAGCAAAAGCGCTTATTTTGTCGAGCTTTTGGCCATGGGCATTGCTAAAATCGCCGCTTCGCAGTATCCCCAAGAGGTGATCTTGCGTTTGAGTGATTTTAAAACCAATGAGTATGCGGCGCTTTTGGGCGGCAGTTTTTTTGAGCCCAAGGAAGAAAATCCCATGCTGGGCTTTCGGGGCGCCAGCCGCTATTATCATCCCCTGTATCAGCCCGGCTTTGAACTGGAATGCCGGGCCATTCACAAGGCCAGAGAAGAAATGGGTTTTAAGAACCTTTCCGTCATGGTGCCTTTTTGCCGGACTTTGGAAGAAGCGAAGAGGGTTTTGCAATTGCTTTGCCAAAACGGTTTAAAAAGAGCTCGGGGGAAGCTGAAGGTCTATGTGATGGCCGAGATCCCTTCCAATGTTATTTTAGCCGAAGCGTTTGCTTCGCTTTTTGATGGGTTTTCGATTGGTTCTAATGATCTGACCCAGCTGATTTTGGGCGTCGACCGCGACTCTGCTTTGCTCTCTTCATTGTTTAAAGAAGACAATCCGGCGGTCAAATGGGCCATTTTGCAGCTGATTGAAAAGGCCCATTTAAAAGGTGTTAAAGTGGGCCTTTGCGGCCAGGCGCCTTCCGACAATCCGGCTTTCGCCCGTTTTTTGATCAAGGCCGGCATTGATTCGATCTCTTTGAACCCCGATGCGGTGACTTCATTCTTTAAAGGGAATAAATTTGAATAAGTTCAAGTTAACGGCGGATCAAAACTTTTTTCCTGGTTTTTTGCGGGCGGAGATATTTTAAGAGCGTTTGGTGGAAATTTTCTACTTCGCAGGTATGCCCGCAGGTAAAAACATCAACAAAGCAGGAGCGGTATTCCGGATACGTGTGGATCGAAGCATGGCTTTCTGAAACCAGGATCAGCATGGAAAAGCCGCCTTCCGGAAATTCGTATTTGATCGAGTCGACAATGGTGGCCTTGGTGTCGGCAGTGGCGCTGAGCATGGCGGCGGCTAAATTGGGCAGGTCGTTGAGTGCTTTTTCATCGCATTCATAATAGCTGGCGATCAGATGGCGGCCGTAAAAATCATAATCTTCGGCTTTCAGCAACATAAAACTTAGACCAAAAATAAAAATCAAACGGAGCATTTTTTTTACCACCTCTTTTTTTTAAGAAGCTTGTTTTTTTAAGCTCCGGCCGGAAGCTTCTCATTTTCCGGCTTAAAAAAGGCCCTCTAAAAAAACGCTTCCCGGGTAAGAACTGTGTTTTCAGATTTTCGCCAAAGTTTTAAAAACCACTTTTTTTTTAACTGTTCGAGCTTTTCATAAGATCAAAGCGTTTTTTAAGGTGGGTAAAAGCTGAAAAAACTTTTTGGTTTAGCAGCTTTTTGGGGGCTTCTTTTCTTTGATCTTCGGGATTAGAAAATTTTTCTTCAATATATTTTTTTACTTAATTTGCTAAACTGGAAATATCCGCTGGTTTTTAGCTAAAAGATCTAAAAAACAGGGCCGGATTTTTTTCAAGAGAAGCGCAAATGAAGCATGTTTTTTTCTTGGCGGAAGTTTTTGGAAGTTGAGCCGGGAAAGAAACCGGAAGCGGCAATTTTAATGGCGGGTAATTTACCTGTAAGACGGACCGAACGAGACAGTTGACCGTGAAATGGTTTTGGAGTATTTATGGTTTTTACGCAGATTAAAGGAGAGCGGATGAACCTTCGTGTGGAAAATTATCAGGAGCTGCGCCAAAGGGCGGAAGCCGAGCTGAAAACGCTGAATCTGGAGGAAATGATCCAGGTGCAGGTGGGCTCGGCCACCTGCGAGAACGCTTCCGGGGCGGAAGCGGTTTATTTGGAAATCCAGAAGCACATTTTAGCCTCGGGGCGTAAAGACATTTACTTAAAGCAGGTTGGCTGTACCGGCCGCTGCTCTCTGGAGCCGATCGTTTCCGTACGGCTGCCGAAAAAGCCCCTGGTTTCCTATAAGCTGGTCGACCGTGAAAAAATCCATGAGATTTTCATCGGGCATATTTTAGGGGGCAGTCCG
>JBAZHS010000095.1:0-5105 GCA_041652275.1 Parachlamydiales bacterium | reverse complement strand
TTGATTGAGCCTTTCAACGAATACATTAATATATTTTTGAGGGGTCCAGTCTCCATAAATAACGTCGCTTTTAGTTAGACCATCGGTTTTAATTCTTAGTATATCATCATCTCCAAGCTTATACGGGTCAAAACTGCGGTTTTCCAAAACGATTTCCAGCAATTTTTTATAAAAAAAGCTAAAATACACACCGCTTTGAGAGAGCTTTTCAAAATGTTTAGGCGAAAATCCTAATTTAAACAAGTTATTGCCCGGATCTGAGATTTCATAAATATCTGCATTAACAAGGTTTTTATAAAAAAAACGGATTGAAAACTTGGCTTCATATTCAAAAGGGGTATCCCTGTCGGCTGATTTTTTAAAGCTGTCGGGAAGCATGCTTTTAAAGAAAATGGTCCGTGATTCTTTTTGATCAGGACAAAGAAAAGAATTTGGCATGAAACATGGGTGTATATCTTTCATGTCAATTTCGTATATCCCAACCAGTTTTTTTTCAAGATAGAAATTCAACAGTACTACATCCGCTTTGAAAGATGTAATTTTACTCATAGCTCCTTTTGGAAAAAGCCCTTTAGAGGGTGCGGATACTTTAAGATCATCAAAAGAGGCCATTGGCGCTATGATTTTGAGGGGGGGTAATTTTTCAGGCAAATGATTGGCAAGATGATTGGCCAAGTTATACGCTGCTACCCCGCCAATTCCAGCAGAGTCCGAGACCAGAAAAATTATGGAATTTGGCTGCAGTTTGCTAAAACAGGCCGTGGCTTTTTCGTTATCACTGATAACCTTAAAAAGGGCTGGGTTTTGATAAGGATTGTGAATGATGAGATGTTTTATGCCTTTTCGGAAGATTCGATCATCTTGAGGACAGAGCTCTTTAAAAGGATCGAAGTACTGTAGGCAAACATTAGCTTTAATTCTAATAAAAATTTCGGATACAAGACGGCCAAAACCAGTTTGAAGCGGATTAGAAGATAAAACAAGGGTGTTCGGAAATTTTGGATCTCTTATAAAACAATTGCCATAGGGACCGCTTACTGGTGCGTTTTCAATTAGAGTGATAACTTTCTTTAAATGTTCAAATAATTGATCTCCTTCTAATTCGGAATCATTTCCAACAGTTTCTTCTACCCACTTAATGGAGAGCCTTTGTGAAAATTCAAACAGTCTAATAAGAGGGATTTTATGTTTTTCAAAAAAATTCAGTACGCGTGAACTAACGGAAAACCATTTTCTATGCTCTTCGTTAAAAAATTCAATCTTCCTTTCGGGATGGGCTTTCGCATATTCAAACATTTTTCGTGTAGTTCGTTCAGCATTAGGATCGTCGGCAGAAGTCTTGATTTCAAAGCGTTCTTCCCCAGTATGGTCTTCTTCCGGGATATTTTCAGGGGTGGGATTATAAAATATAGAAGCAAAGGTTTCATTATATACGGCTTGGTTCGCGTATACCTGATTTGCTGGACCTACTATTGCCATAAAAACACCAAATTTAATAACAAAATATTATACTCTTTTTTGCCATTTATGAAAGTGTTTTTCAGTAATCAGACACAGGTTTTTTTGTAAAAAATCAAAATTATGATTATTAATGCTTTACGGTTTGTTTGTTTTTTTAGGAGTTGGGTCCTTTTGGGTTTTTTATGGGTATAATTCAAGACCTCCACAATGAAAGTAAATTGCGGTTTTAAAATTTTCTTTATTCCTATAGCCACATGCCATAGCCTTAACTTTCTGGATTTTAGAATTCATTCCTTCACTGGTTGCATTAGTAATTTTATGCTTGAAATACATCAAGATCTGGTCAATATGGTCAGCTATGGTATTTGCTGCTCTTTTGATCGGTTTTAAGCCGCAGTTTTTTGCCCAATCAAACCATTTTAAGATATAGTGGAGAGCTGACTTCAAATTTACAGAGTTCCATAATTCCCGGAGCATTTCTTTAATAGCCCAGGCTTTGGATACTTTAAGCATTTTAGTTTTAAGAATCTCAAAGTCTGCTTTTCTATTTTGAGGAATGTTTTCTTCTCCATAAAGCCATAAATATTTACTACCTTTGAGCGTATGGTCATTTTGAGCATACAGTTCTTTTACTTCTTGTTTTCGAACCTCATCAACAGCTTTATTGATATGCTTCATAACATGAAAGCGGTCAATGACAATTTTGTCTTTTCCAAGAGCTTCTGTAGTAGCTTTAATGTAAGGATCCCACATGTCCATGGAAACAGCTTTAATGAAAGCTTTTTGCTCTTCTGAAATAGCATCAAAATAGGCTTTTAAACTGTCGGTTTTACGATCTTCTGCTATGTATTCCACAGTGCTTTTTTCTAAATTATAAATAATTGTAAAATAGCTATGTCCCTTCATAACTGACTTTTCATCAACACCTAAAAAGCTGCTTTTTTCTTTCTCTTTACGAAGCAGCCCCCTATCTACAGCTTGTTTCATGATATGCCAAGCTTGATCCCATGTAATACGTAAAATTTTCGCAGCACCAGAAACCGTACATTCTTTTAAAAGACTTATAGCTAATACCTGAAACATCAGGGTAAAACGCGAATGTCCTTGAGCCCATGGAATTTTTATTTGCAAAATACCATGTTTGCCGCATTTGCTTCGTGGAATCTTTGCATGAATATAAGTCTTAAAACCACAACTATCTAAATGTCGCCAAGAGCGTTCATTAACATGATCATAGATAGGGCAAAGGGTTTGGCATTCGGAGCAGGGGCTTGAAGAAGCATTATACTCAACCCAAACATCAACTTTTTGATTCATAACATCCAGCTTAATTTCTGAAACTTTCCATGGCTCTTGCAGGCCAAGTAAATGATAATAAAGATTTTTTTCCATAAAACCATCCTTTTTGCCCAAAAAGGATAGCTAAAAGCTTATTTCTTCACAAAATTCTCAGAAGGACCAAAAAAAAAGGCTATTTTTTTATGCAGGCCATCGAAGCTCTTTTAACCAGAAGATCGATCCGAAAATATACACAAGCTCCCATCCCGGCGGAAATTTTGGAAAAACTTTTCCTTTGCACCCTGGCCGCCCCCTCGGCTAAAAACCAAAAGCCCCTGCACCTGGTCGTGATCCAAGAGAAAAAAACACTGAGCCAAATCGCCGCTTTTCATCCCCACGCCGCCATGTGCAAAGAGGCAGCCCTGGGCATCTTGATCTGCTCCGATACAAAGATCGAAACAACCGAGAGCTTCTGCCTCCAGGATGGCGCCGCCGCCGCCGAGAACCTGCTTGTGGCCGCCCATGCCCTGGGCCTGGGGGCCGTCTGGGTTTCGGTGCACCCCAAAGAAGAACGGATTGCCTCTTTTGTCCGGCTTTTAGGCCTGCCGGAAAATATTTTACCGATCGCTTTGATCGTCCTCGGCCATCCCAACGAAAAAAAAACTTTGAAAGAACCGCCGGAAAAAAGCCGGCTGCACTTCGAAAAATGGTAGTTTTTTGATTTTTGAAATCGCCGGATTGCCGTTTTTTATTAACCCACCAAGCAAATTAAGTGAAATCATAACTATTCACAAGTTCTGCTGACATAAGTTTCCTGTTTGAATAGCAGATTAATAAATACGAAAATACAAGCTGTATTTTTTATTTTTTTTAGCCTTTACTCTTTCGGCTCTGGTTTTTTAGGCTTTTTTAATTTTAATTAAGCGGCGCATTCATTCCTTGTAAGCAACTTTTTTAAAATTCCCGGTTTTTAAAAATTTCCGCCCAAATGCGCTTGCTCAAGGCTCCGGCAAGACACCCGGCGGCAGTTACGGTAAAATTTCGGCACGCGTTGGGTAAACGAGCAGGCCATCTCATAAACACTGCTTTGGCAAAGCCGGGAAAGCTCTTCAAGACTAATCTGGTGTTTTCCCTGTTTTCCGATCAAGACCACTTCATCGCCGACCTTAACCGGAATTTTCCCCACCTCGACCAGCAAAGCGTCCATGCAGATCAGCCCGCGGATGGGATATCGGCGCCCTTTGATCAAAACCTCGGCTCGATTAGAAAGCTGCCGCTTATAGCCGTCGCCATAGCCGACCGGAACTGTCGCCAGCCGAGTATTTTGCTTGGCAAGATATGTATGTCGATAGCTTACCCCCTCCCCGGCCTTGAGTTTTTTTTCCAAACTCACCCGGCTTTTCAAGCTCAAGCAAGGGGCAATTCCCAAAGCCTGGCTTGAGCCTCCGTCTGGACGATAGCCATAAGAAAGCAGCCCGGGCCGGACCATTTCAAAATGGGATGAGGGATAATTCAAAAGCCCGCCGGAATTGGCCATATGGCCGATCGCCTTCGGCCTTTCTTGTTTGATCATTTCATAAATCCGCCGAAAGCTTTCAATCTGACGAAGAGAAAAAAGATCGTTTTTTTTCTCGGAAGAAACAAAATGGGAAAAAACGCCGGCAACTTCGATCAGCCGGTGCTGTTTTAAGAAGCGCCAAAGCGCCGGCGCTTCTTCAGCTCTGATGCCAAGGCGCCGCATACCGGTGTCGATCTTTAAATGCACCCGGACTTTTTGTTGGCTTTTCCGGCAATAGGCAGCCAAACTGAGAGCCTGCTCAAAAGAATGCAGGGAGAGCTCCAGCTTATAGCGGATCAAAGAAGGGATCTGCTCTTGAAAAAAAGACCCCAGAACCAACACCGGCAGATTAATTCCCGCTTCCCTTAAAGCAGCCCCTTCCTGAAGACAAGCCACCGCCAAATAGTCCACTTTTTCCTCCGCGGCCGCTTTGGCCATAGGAATCAAACCATGGCCATAAGCATCGGCCTTAACAGGAAGGCAGTAAAGGGCCCGGGGGCTGATCTGGCGCAAAGAGCGCAGGTTCTTTTGAAACCGGCCAAGATCGATCTCAATTCTCGTCATATGCAGACAGGGCATGGGAAGGCTTTCTTTTCAGTATAGCCGAACACAGAATCCAATCAAGGTTTTAAAAAAGTTGCAAAAAAAGCATTGTATAAAAAAAACACCGAATTAAAATTTAAACCACAGAAATCTAAAAACTTAAACGAAAAAACAGGATCCGGTAAAAAACAAAGAGCTATCCGTTTTTAGGTTTGTTTGCAAAAAAAAAATATAAATAAAAATCAAAATAACGGCAAGGTATCTA
>JBAZHS010000094.1:0-5209 GCA_041652275.1 Parachlamydiales bacterium | reverse complement strand
TTGCATGCCGCAGCCCTCAACAACCATTTGCAGTCAGCAGAAATTTTAGTTCGTTTTGGGGCCAAAGTTAATGCGGTAGACGAAAAAGGCCGGTCGGCGCTTTTTTGGGCGGCGGCAAAGGGTCATTTGCCCATCGTCAAATTACTGATTGAAGCCCAAGCTTCCGTTGATTTGGCCGATGAAAAAGGCCAGACGCCGCTGGCCATGGCAATCAATAACGGACATACGGAAACTGCGGATTTTTTATTAACCCATGGTGCCGATCGCCAAAAAATTAAGCCCGACGGCGAGGCGGAGGCTTTCGCACCGGCCCAAGCTTTGCAAAGGCGCGGCAATGTGCTCAGCTTATAAAATGGCGGAAGGGCTTTTGGGGGATGAAAACGCTCTTGTTTGAAAGCCAAAATCAGCTGGCTCTGCAAGCCGGCTAAAGAAAAGTTTAAGCGTCCTCTAAAAATCTTTAAACGCGGTTTTCTTAGTGTTGAATATTTCTTTTTTTTGGTAAATTGAAAGAAAAACGAACGGAAATTCCCATGTCTTTTCAGATTCCCAAAGGCCTTTTTGATATTTTACCTTACGGCACCAGCGAAACCTGGCAGCTGACCCACTATTGGCACTATGTCGAAACAGCCATCCGCAAGATTGCTTTGGACTACGGCCTGAAAGAGCTGAGAACGCCGATTTTCGAGCATTTGGAGCTTTTTGTCAGGGGAGCGGGGGAGTCGTCCGATCTTGTAGTAAAAAAAGAAATGTATGCCTTTCAAGACAAGGCCGAGCGCAAGCTGGCCCTGCGGCCGGAAGGAACGGCCAGCCTTTTACGCTCTTTTATCGAAAACCGCCTGAACTCCGTTGCCATGCCCTATAAGTTTTATTATGTCGGGCCAATGTTCCGCTACGACCGTCCGCAGGCCGGAAGATACCGCCAGCACCACCAGTTCGGCGTAGAGGTTTTAGGCGTTGATTCTTATGAACAGGATGTCGAGGTAATCGATCTTTTATGCGAACTTTACCGCCGGCTCGGGCTCAAAGAATTTGTCGTACATATTAACACGGTCGGAGACACGGCTTCCCGTTTAAACTATAAAAAAGCTCTTCAGGATTATTTGCACCCGGCTTTGGCAGGCCTTTCCGAAGACAGCAAGGTGCGTTTTGAAAAAAATCCCCTGAGGATTTTAGACTCCAAAGACCCGGCTGACCGGGAGCTGATCAAAGATGCGCCCAAAATCAGGGCATTTTTAACCCCTGAAGCGGAAAACCACTTTGAAAAAGTTTTAAGGCTCTTGAAAATCCTGAAAATTCCCTACCTTGTCGATGATCAGCTGGTAAGAGGTCTGGATTATTATAAACATACCGTCTTTGAAGTTGTCAGTACTCTGGCCATCGCCCAGAATTCTTTGGGCGGCGGCGGCCGATACGACGGCATGCTCAAAGACCTGGGCGGAACAGATCTGGCCGGCATCGGCTTCGGAACTGGACTTGAGCGGGTGATCCAGACCCTGATCGCCCAAAAAGTTTCCGCTCCGGATCTTTCCGGCCCCTTTGTCTATTTCATTCCCCTAGAAGAAAAAGCTAGGGAAAAGGCTTTTCTTTTTGCCACCCAGCTGCGGCATGAAAAAATTCCCGCTGATTGCTGCCTGATAGCTAAAAAGATTGACCGGGCCCTTAAAATCGCCGACAGCCTCAAAGCGCCTTTTGCCGTAATTATCGGCGAAGAAGAAATTAAAAAAGGCGCGGCGCAAGTTAAAAACATGCAAAAGCGGGAAAGTGCTTTCGTCGCATTTGATTCGCTTTTCGAATACCTGCAAAAGCTTTTTACGGTCCAGTCCCGGAAATAGGCTGTTTCGATTCTTCTTTTATCAAACCACGCCGTAAAACCTGCTCCTTCAGGGGCAGGAGACAGGGCGCTTGCTTTATTTTTTTTCATACTGGAATTCTTTTCCGTATGCGATAACCAAGCATACAAAGTTGACAAAAAGGCCGCTGGTGCGTCGGTCTAAAGCCTGGGGTGCTGCCGAGGTTGCTCGATTTTTTTTAAAGCCTGGTCTGATGCCTTTTCAATCAAAGTAATTTTTTTTTGTAAAACTAACTCAAGCTCCTGAATAAAATGCAAAACCAATCCTTTTGCCCATTGATAACTATGCAAGGGCTCAACATAAGTAAGATTGCAATACAGGGTGTTTTCCACACAGGAAACATCCAGCAGGGCTTCGAAAAACCCGGCGCCTTGATTGGTAAAAAACTGGTAAAAAACCAGATTCAAACCACCAGATTGTTTCTTCAAAGCGATTTTTCCAAGATTAGAGGTGGCGATTCCACCGGTAAAATAAGGACGCTTTAAGGCGGCGTTAATGCCATAGCGATCGCACATCTCTTCGATAGAAAAAGTAACCGGGGGAAGAGCTAATGCATTAATATAATTTTTTGCTAGTTCGCGATATTTCTTCGCTATATTAAAGATGGTTGAGCTTTGATCAACTGCCAGAGGAAAAGTTACAATGTTAAAGAGACAAGCTAAGTTATTTTCGTTAATAAAATTCGTAAAACCAAATTTAGGATTTCGTAAGTTGATGCAGGTTAAAACAGTCGTTTTCAAGGGCCGCTCAGAGGCGTCGTTTTTCCAAAAAGCGATTAAATTCGCTGCTACTAATAAATCATTTACCGTTATTTTATGCGCCTTGCAGAATTGAGAAAGATGGCCCAGCTCAAAAGAAAATAAAATGGCCTTTGTTTGACGGTTCTCAAAAGAGGCTTGTTGCTCATATTTTTTACCAGGTGTTGACGGATATAATTTTGATAGCTGGTTTTGCTGTTTTTTATAATCTTCCCAGGAACATTTTGGTTTTTCAGGCGTTAGTAATGAGACAGCTATTCTCCGATCTTTCACCAGTGCAATATTCCGCCCTTTTACTAGCGCATCATAATAAGTAAAAAGCTCGGCGTTCAATTGGGCAGTTGAAACACCGTCGGATAAAGAATGGTCAAAAAATTGCATGAAGAAATTTAACTTTCGAGGACCGTTTGTATCGGTCAAACAATAGACCTTCCAATAAGGGCCGTCTTTAGGGAAAGGCGTTGATAATTCTTTTTCTAAAATTGTTCTCCAGCTCTCTTTGCCCTTAAGATTGACAAATTTACAGACAATCTCTGAAAACTTTAATTCTTCATCAACATAAAAAAGCTGTTTGGCATCGTCAAACTTGATTTTTTTGACTCTCAGATTAGGGTGAGCCTGAAAAACCTTTTTAAGAGCCTTAATAAAATAATTTTTGTCTAAATTACCCTCAAAGGCCGCAACTGTAGCATGGTTGTCTTGTCCATGTAATTTTTGTTGGGTTAGGCGCAGATGCGAGGCGAAATAATCTAAATAATGCCTGCGCTTTTCTTGAGCAATCAATGTTGATTGAAATAAACAGGCACTTATCATAAATAAATAAAAAATTGATTTTTTCATCTTATTCTTAAAAAAAAAGAAATTTTATCCTATAAAGAATTGAAATTCAATAGCCATCCGGCAAAACAGCTTTTCGGCGTTGTAAACGAGGCAATTAAAAAAAAATATTTTTCTAGTTTAACAAAATATACGCCTCCAAAAGCATAACCAAAATACCAAAAACCAGCAGGGCCACCAGCCAGCCCTTCTTTTTAAAAAAAAGCGGCTTTAAGCCCTTGCCGTGGTAGCGGCCGGACCAAACCAGGACTACCGGTAAAATACCGTTTAACAAAGCCTCGCCGAAACCGCCGGCCAAACCCAGGGAAACCAAAAAAAGCTCCGGTTTTAAAATCGTAATTAAAAATGGCGGCAGAATAGTCAAAAAGGCCAGCCCAAAACGGCTCCGGCCCTGGCGGGAAAGATGAAAAGTATCGCCTAAAAAATCAATCATGGAAAAAGCTACCCCTAAAAGGGAAGTGGCCAAAGCAAAAAAACCAAAAAAACGGCCGAAAAGCAAAATGTGCGGATTTCCGGTCGCACTTTCCAAAGCTTTGGTAACCGGCAGGCCGGCTTGGGCAGTATTCAAAATAATCTTTTGGTCGATGTTGCCCAGAACCACCCACTGCCAAAGCAGATAAACAAGCAAAGCAAAGAGGGTCCCTAAAAAAATTGACAGGTGCAAAACCTTCCTGTCGCGTTGGTAATAAGCGACCAAAGAGGGAATCACATTATGGTAGCCGAAAGCCGAAAATAAAATTGGCACCAGCCAAAACCACTGTTTTAAATTAACTGCAAACAAACGCTCGAACTGAACGCTGCCGAATCCCGCCTTAGTTAAAGCCAAATACGAAAGGACCAGTCCAATCATCAAAATATAGTTAATGCGGTTAATTAGTTTTAAACCGAAAGCCACCACCATAAAAAGCCCAAAACCGAATAGGAAATACCCCTTCCAGCCGGCTAAAAAAAAGCCTGCCGAAGCGGGGAAGAAGGATAAAACAATTGGTACTCCCGAAGCAAAATAGGCCACCATCAGGCAATAATAAAGAAAAAGAAAGCTGAAAAAGGTCAAAATGGCGCCGGGTTTTTTTAAAAACCTGAGCGAAATGCTCATCAGGTTGGCGTTCAGCGGCATTGATAGGGCGGCTTCCAAAACAAGCAGCCCGGTCGCATACATAAAAAGCCAAACTATCAAAGTAATCAAAAGGGCCGGAAAAAAGCCCAAGGCGGCGCTCACGGACGGCAGGCCCAGCATACCGGCGCCGATCGTCGATCCGGCAATAAAAAGCGTTCCGCTGAAAACCGGCCAAAAGGAAACGGGCCCAGTCTTAATTAAAGTTTGTTCGTTCATATATAACCATTTTTTAGTTTTTGAAAAATAAAGGCTTTACTTTTAAGTCTTTATCGTTGTTTTTTTTCAGCGTTTTTTTTAATTAAAACGTTAACAAAAAAACTCTAGTTAACAAAAAAACGCTGATTGAAAAATTTTTTAGACTTACAAAATAAAAATAGAATGTATTTGAAAAAAAAATGTATGGCCTTAAAGGCCATGATGAAAATAATGGCAGTGGGAAAGAAGGAAAGAAAAAAACTTTAAGCATCCCATCATAAAACAGGCATCTTTAATTTAACCAGATTATAGCAAACCGTCGCTAATCCTAAAAGCATTATTATCCATTAAAGCGAAAAATACCATATCTGCAGCTCTTAAACTGGAATGGCTCCTTTTTTCTAAGGATAAAAATGCTTTAAACAAAAAGCCTTCCGCCCTTTCGGAAAAGC
>JBAZHS010000093.1:0-5282 GCA_041652275.1 Parachlamydiales bacterium | reverse complement strand
TATTTATTCTGGGCTTAATGGTCGCCATCAGAACGGTGATAAGCTATTGTCTCAACCAGGAAATGAAAGAATTTCATGAATAGGGCTTATTAAAAAAACCAAAGTCCGGGAGATTTCCAAAAGCCAGCGCTTCCAAGTTAAAAACCGTAAATCCAAGAAACTTCCGGTAAAATCAGAGGTTTTTAATTTCCGGACAGCTCGAAGGCCCGCTCGCACTTTTGGTAAGTTAAAAAGATCAAAACCGCTTTCAAAAATTAAAAAAGGCTTTGTTTTTTTAATTAGCCGGGTAAAATGACCTTTAAGTAAAAAAAAACTTTTCATGATGCTGTCTAAAAAAAACTCCATATTCTGGTCTTTTGCCATTTTAGTACTTCTGTTCGGCCTTTTTTTACCGACCTTCCTCTCTCTTCCCCAAGTGCAAAGGCCTTTATTCGATTGGCTTTCGCGGTCCCAAAATCTGGAGTTAAAAGCCGAAAAAGCCGGTTTTTCCTGGCTTGGAAAGCAAACCTTCACCAAACTTTCCTATGCTTCCGAAGAAGTCGTTTTTCAAGCCGCAGAGCTGGAAATCAAAACCCCTTTTTGGAAGCTCCTGACTTTTAATCTCAACAACCTTCTCCAGCCCAAAAACCATTTTCAGATCGCCGTTAAAGAGGGTTTTTTACAAATGGAAAAATTTAAGGGTGCCGTCTTGAAACAGATCAACGGCACCTGTCTTTGGCGGCAAAAAAAACTAACCCTCGATTTCCAGGGCGCAACCGCTTTGGGCGGCTCGTTCTTAATTAATTTAACCCAGTTTAAAAATGAGCAAAAAGGCTTTTTAGACTTAAAGGATTTCCCTTCGGCCTTTATCGAAAAGGCCTTTGGCCTGGAGGGGCTTTTTTCGGCTTTCGCCGGAGAAACGTTTTCCTTGCTTTCGGACTTTCTAATTAACAACCGGCAAAGCCCCCTGATGATTGCTTTGCACAGCCGCCAGGCCAAGGCCGAAGCCGAACTTTTTTTTCAAAAAGATGGCCTGAGCTTAAAAAAGGCCGCCCGCCTGGGCTTTTTTTTCGATCCCGGCTATCTATCTTCAAAAGCTAAAAAAAACTGGCCCTTCCTTTCAGAAATACGCTCGGTTACGCCGGCAGAAATCACTATCAGCCCCGAGCAGTTTTTCCTCTCTTGGCCATTCGAGCTAAAACAACTGAAAATCAAAAGCGCCCAATTCAATCTGGGCCAGATGAAAATCAAAAACCGCGCCGGCTTTGAAATTTTCCTCGGCCTTTTAAAAAACCAGCTCTTTTTCAATCTGGACCAGCTGGATGTTTGGTTTGCACCGGCCTTTTTTAGTTTTTCCGGCGGCCGGCTAAACCTTTCCCGGCTGGATTTTCTATTGGAAAAAGCCTTTTTTTTCTGCGCCATGGGCAAAATTGATTTCAAAGTCCAAATGGTCGATGGCTGGCTGGGAATTACCGCCGCTGCCTTAAACAGGGCCTTCGGCCTGAAAAACCTGCCATCCGACTATATCCTGCCTTTAAAAGTCAGCGGCTCTTGGAATAAAATCCATCTTGAAAGCAAACAAGCCCTCCAGAAAATCACTTACCTGATCGCCCGGCAAAGCCAGAAAAAAAACTTTTTAGGGCCTTTTTTAGAACTTCTGCCTGTTCCGGAAGAAGAAAGGATTTTTCCACCTTCTTTGCAGCCGCCGCCCTGGCGATAGCGCTTTTTTGCCAAATACGCTCCAGGCCCGTTATTGCGGCTTTAAAGCTACCGCCTGCCTGTATTTGTAAACACCGGAGCAGTTCCAGCTTTCATCGCTCAAATGGCTCAGGCGGACCCAGGGCCGGTTTTCAGATGGAGACGTGTGGATAAAACGGCCTTCTCCCAAATAAAGGCCCACATGGCAAATGCAGGTTTCAGCCGTTCCCCAAAAAATCAAATTTCCCGGCTTTAAGTCGGCGAAAGCAATTGGCTCAAAACCCTCCCAAAGAATCTGGTCTTTGGCATCACGGGGAATAAAAAGGCCCATCTGCCGGTAAAGCATCTGCGTAAAACCCGAACAGTCATAGCCAAAGCTGGTCCGCCCGCCCCAAAGGTAGGGCAGGTCTAAAAACCTGAGGCTGATGGCAGCCATCGCTTCCTGGCTTAAAAACGCGGGTTCAAGCTCAAGATCGCCGCGCTGCGCATAAAACTCCCGGCAATCCGGCAGCCTTACTTTTAAAAAGCGGCTCGGCGAAGATCGCTCAAGAGGCTCCACGACTTCCAATAACACCTCAAAAGGCAGCCTTAGCGCCGGACCGAAAACTATTTCCGGCTGTTCATATAAAAATGCCGCCAGGCGGGAAACTTTAGCCGTTAGCCGCGCCGTTTTCAAATAAGCCTCGGATGTTTGGCAAAGCACTTCTTTTTTGACCCACCCGCAGTAATGATCGGAAAGCGTTTCAATCCGCCGCCAGTCCCCTTCTTCTTGTAAAATCCGGACTTCCTCGAAAGCCCGGGCGCTGGAAACCACAGCGCTTTTCAATTGAGCGTCCTGGCGCATTTCCGCCATCGGAACATTTATATAGTGAAAAACCGGCGGCAGAAAAAAAAGATGAGCGCTCATTAAAAACTCCTTTTTAAAGGAAATTCAAGAAAAACAACCGGTGCCGTCAAACCTTAAAACCAGCTTTAAAAAAAATCTTGCCAAGGATAAATTAAAAAGCCTTTTCCAGCAACAGCGCTTGTTTTGCCGCTAATGCAAAAGAGAAATGGGCGCTATTGCTGCTTCGGCTTGTATTTTGGATTGACGCTGCGGATTAAAACACTGGTTTTTTATGGGGCTAAAGGCTATCCTCTTTTCCTTTTTTAATTTAATTTCTACAAAAGAGTCTTTTCATGGTCGCCGCCGCTATTATCGAACGCATGCTGGGCAAAAGCCGGACACCGTCCCTTCCCCCAGTTTGCGAAGAGCCCAAAGAGGTCCTTTTCTGCTTTCGACAAGGACGCAATTTTTACCTGACCATCAACGGCCGGCCCAAAGTCGTCCGGATACAGCACATCCGCAATCTTTTTGAAACCGCCATCAATCAAACCGCCTATTTTTTTAAAGGCTTAAGCATTGTCCAGCCCTATTATGTCGTCACAGCCCACGGAGCAGCGGGCGGTGAAAAAACCGATGTCAACTATTTTTTCGATTACAGCTATTTTGTGGCCGATACCATTTTCCAGCTGGAAAAAACAGGCCAAATTACACCCGGGCGCTTTCTTGTACAGCACACCGTTCCGGTTAAAAAGCAAAACGGAGAACTGGTGCTGGTTTTGCAAAAAAAACTCTCCCTGCTCAACCCTGAACAGCTCAAAGAGCGCCTGCTCTCCTATACAGCAGAACAGCAAAAAAAACTGGCCCGGGAACTTTCACTAATCATTTGGCAAAGCGGCTTTGCCGACAGCCACTTGGGCAACCTCTGCTTGGGCCAAGACAATGTTTTTTATTTTATCGACTGCAAGCCTTTCGGAATCTATTCTGCTAAAACCGGAGAAATCAATCCGGACATGCGACGGCATAACGGCCGGATCGGCGTTGAAAAGCTCCGCCAAACCCTGGGCTTCCTGGGCTCTTTGGAAATAATACAGGCTGAAGTCGAGCTCTTTTTAAAGGAAAACCCCCTTCGCTTTCAAGACTGCCCGGTTTGTCAAAACAACCTTTTGGAAGTCTAAAAAATAAACTGCCGCCCTCTTCTCAAGGAAAGGATCTTCGCCTCAAGGTCATGATAAAAACAAGCCAGCGGCGTCAAATAAATTTCTAAAACCGTTTTTTTTTTAATTACCGTTGCTTTTTTTTCTTTAGCTCATGATTTAAATAGAAAAAAAAAGCCTGTTTTGGTACGAAAGATACTCTTAAGCGGGAGAAGTACCATGCGTCTTTTAATTATCGGCACCGGCTACGTCGGACTGGTTAGCGGCGTGTGCTTTGCAGAAATGGGCCATGAAACGGTCTGTCTGGACATCGATGAGCTAAAAATCGAAAAACTGAAAAAGGGCAAAGCTCCCATCTATGAGCCGGGGCTTGAGGAGCTTTTAGAGCGCAACCTGAAGGCCAAAAGGCTGCATTTCAGCACTTCTTATGAAGAAGTAAAAAAGGCATCCGCCATCTTTTTAGCCCTGCCCACCCCCTCCCGGCCGGACGGCTCCTGCAACACTTCTTATTTGGAATCTGCCGTTCGGGAAATCGCCTTGCATTTCACCAGCGGTAAAACGCTTATCAACAAATCAACCGCTCCGATGGGCACGCTTTTTAAGCTCAAAAAGCTGCTTTTAAACGAGCTCAAAGAAAAACAGCCGGCCTTTTGGGAAAGCTGCCAAAGCCGGGCGCAAGAGCCCTTTGAGATTGTTTCCAACCCCGAATTTTTAAAGGAAGGCAGCGCCATTTTGGACTGTATGAAGCCGGACCGGATCATTATCGGCGCAAACAGCCCGTCTGCCTTTGCAACTATGCGGGAAATCTACGATCCTTTTATGCTCCGCTCCCACCGGATCATTGAAATGGACATCCTTTCGGCCGAACTGACCAAATATGCTTCCAATGCTATGCTGGCCACCCGAATTTCCTTTATGAACGAGCTTTCCAAGCTCTGCCAAAAAGAAGGCGCCAACATCAACCAGGTGCGCCTGGGCATCGGTTCGGACAGCCGGATCGGAGACAAGTTCCTTTATGCCGGCATCGGCTACGGCGGCTCCTGCTTTCCCAAAGATCTGCGCGCCTTGATCGCCCAGTTCAAAGAACTCGGCATCGAGCCTAAACTGATGGAAGCCGTCGAATCCGTAAATGAAAACCAAAAAAAGGAGCTGGCCCGCCACATCCAGAACTACTTTCAAACACAAGGCGGAATAAAGGGCAAAACGATTGCCATCTGGGGGCTGGCCTTTAAGCCCGACACCGACGATATGCGCGACGCCCCTTCGATTTCCATTGTCAAAGAGCTAACCCGCTCCGGAGCGATTTTAAGGCTCTATGACCCTATTTCTATGGAAAAGGCCAAAGAATTTTTCCAAGAATGCCCCAACATTATCTTTTGCAAATCTGAACAGGAAGCCGCCCACAAAGCGGATGCCGTCGCTTTGCTGACCGAATGGAAGCAGTTTCGCCTGATCGATTTCGATCCGATCCTGAAAAAAATGAACCACCTGGCCTTTTTTGACGGCCGGAACCAGTATAAACCCGAAGAGATGCAAAAAAGAGGCTTTAAATATTTTAGCATCGGAAATGCCCATACCAACTAAAAAAAAACCATCCTCGGAGCCAAAGGCCTTCGCCGGATTTG
>JBAZHS010000092.1:0-5295 GCA_041652275.1 Parachlamydiales bacterium | reverse complement strand
TTTTGATGACTTTTATCGGCTATGCCTTAACGGCTTTCAGCATTAATGTCGGATTGCTTTCCCTGCTTTTTTTCGGACGGCTCTTGACCGGTCTTTTTTCCGGCAACCTTTCGATCTGCCTGGCCAGTATTTCAGATCTTTCCGAAGATGCGCATGAAAAGACCAAGCGTTTCGGCTATCTTTCTTTTTTAGCCGGAGTGGCTTTTATCGCCGGTTCGTTTTTGGGCGGCAAGCTGACCGATTCTTCTTTGTGGTCGTGGCTGGATCTGGCCTCGCCGCTTTGGTTTGCGGCGGTTTTAACCTTGAGCAATTTTTTTGTTGTCGCGCTCTTTTTTAAAGAGACGGCCCGGGTCAGGCCCTCGGTGCGCTTTCATCTTTTTGAAAGCATTGAGAACATCCGCAAAGCTTTGAGAACTGAAAAAATCAAATCGCTTTTTTTGATTTATTTCCTTTTTTTATTTGCCTGGACCCTGGTCTTTCAGCTGTCGCCGGTTTTGGTGATCAGGCGTTTTGATTTTTCCCGGTTTTATATTGGCGAGCTGGCGGCCTTTATGGGTCTGATGTGGGCTTTGGGCTCAAGTTATTTGAACCGCGTTTTGCTTAAACGTTTTGCGGCGGTCAGGGTTTTGGAAGCGGCGCTTTTGATTTTTACGGTTTTCAATTGCCTGATCGGTTTTTCACACAATGTTTATGTGGTAGTAGCGGTTTTGGGCCTGTGCGGACTGATCGGCGGCCTGGCCTGGCCGATTTGCACCGGCCTGATTTCTTCCCGGTTTGCCGAAGACATGCAAGGCAAAGTGCTTGGCATCAGCCAGTCGATGCTTTCTTTGGCCATGGGCCTGTCTTCGATCGTCGGCGGCAGCATTTATGTTTTTTCTTCGGCTACACCCTATGTTTTAGCCGCTCTTTTTAGTCTTTCGGGAGTTGTTTTGTATGTAAAACTTAATTTTAGGAGCCATCTTTAAACAATGGAATCAGGACAAAAAAAATCTTTAAAAAAGGCTTTGGAAAAGTATTTGATTGACCATCAGAGCCTTGTTGAAAAGGTTGATGACAAGTATTTTTTAGAAGAGCTCTCAAAAAAAATGCAGGAAGCGACCGAATCTTATTTTTCCATCATGGAAATCCATGCGATGATCGTTGAAATATATAAAGATTTATTACAAAAAACAAAGAAATAGTTTTTTAAAGTAATTTTTGTTATAATTTACTTAGCTTTATGCTGGGAGAATTATAAATGGAAGATTTAATTAAGGCCGGAAAAGAGTTCTTTCAAGAAAATAATCTTCAGGAAATTTGTTTTAAGGGCCTTTTGATCTACCTGGAAAAAGACCCTAAAAAGCCTTTCAT
The DNA here is from genome assembly GCA_041652275.1 of Parachlamydiales bacterium. Lineage (GTDB taxonomy): Bacteria > Chlamydiota > Chlamydiia > Chlamydiales > SM23-39 > JBAZHS01. The sequence continues at coordinate 3,945 of JBAZHS010000092.1, read as the reverse complement.
GTATTTTCGGACAACGGTCTTTTCGGAAAAAGGCTTTCTGCCCCTGATTGTCCGCGCCTGCGTTGACAGGCTTTCGCAAAAAACCGGACGCCGTTCGCTTTTGATAATTAATGAAAAGGGCTGCTCGGTCGATTTGGTCCAAAAGGTCGGCTGCCAGACTGGCCTTGCTTTTGATAAGCTGGTCCACCTGTTTGCCTTTTCCGCCCGAAGCTGGGCGATGACCTTGAAGCGGATGGCTGGCAACGATTTGGAAATGGTTTAAATCGAGGGCGCGTCTGTTCCTGCTTTTCTCAAGTCGGCTTTTTAAAATTAAATCTTTTTAATTTTTCGAAGAATTTAAACCATAGCTTTAACGGATTAAAAACATCAGACAGGGCCTTTTTTTTCCGAAGGCACAAGAGCAAGCCTGCTTTTAACCGGGTTTTTCGTAAGCTTGCCGGTTGATCAAAATTTCATTTTTTTTAAGGAAGAAAGGCTTAATTAAAATGCTCCAATTTAGTTTTTGTACAAGCTTTGGTGGATAAAAAAATAAAGAGCCGTTAAATTCTGGTTTTAGAAAGGTGAAGCCAAGGAGCTCTTTTTATGTTTAGCCCTGAACTTTTAAAAGCAAGGCCCGAGGTCTATTTGCGCTGGCTAAGAGGTTCTTTAATCGCGTCTTACCGGACGGACTCGGCTGAAGAGAGCCTGGCTTTTCGGGAAAGCTATCTAAGGTCTTTCGGGGAAAAAGAACTGCCCTCTTTAGGCTTGAAAGAGAATTTTGCGCAGACCGATAACTTGTGCCGGGAGCTGGCCCGCTGGCATGGAAAAATTGTCAATGCCAGCCAGATCGCCCGCAATTTAAAAATGGCGGATTGGAAGGTGCGGCGCTATTTAGACTTTTTGCCCAGGACTCTTTTAGTCCGCCGTTTGGAACCATGGCAGGAAGCTTTAAGCAAAAGGCAGGTCAAGTCTCCAAAACTTTATTTCCGCGACAGCGGCCTTGTGAACCTGCTTTTGGGTTTAAAAACCGAAGACGCTTTGCTGTTTCATCCGCAAAAAGAGCTGCTCTGGCAGGGTTTTGCTTTGGAAGAAGTTTTAAAAAGCTGGCAGGCCGGAGAAAAAGGCGGCTATTTCTGGCAGACGCAGGCCGGGGCCGAACTGCCTTTATTTTTGCTTCAGGAAAACCGACGCCTGGGCTTTGAATTTCAAAGCGCCGGAGCGTCCAAAGTGACGCTTTCCATGAAGATTGCCTTAAAAGATTTGAAGCTGGACCATCTTTATTTAATCGTTCCCGGCAGCTTTACCTTTTCTTTGGCGGAAAAGATCACCGTCCGCGGCATTGAAACGCTTGAAAGCTTTATCGACCTGAAAACACACGGTCAAATTACTTTTCCAGATATAAAATAAGCTTTTTTAACCGGTCCAGTTGGCAGGGGCTTTTGTTTTAAAACGGGATCCAGACCTTGTTTTTAAAGGCCCTTGACTATTGATCCGATCTCTTTTAGAAGATCGACGATCAAAGCATGCTGCTGTTCGGTCGGATCAAAAAGATCATGGGCGACGAGGTCTTTTAAGCGTTTTAAGGACTGGATGGACTGATTGGCCAGGTTGGGCAGTCTTTTATCATCGCGGTCGAGCGGAAATTCCTGGCGGATCCTTTGCAGGACCTCCTGTTTGGTCTCCCCTTTGTATTCTTTAACGATCAGCTGTTTGCGCTCGTTTTCTCCGGCCCGGGAAGCTAAAGTGTAAATGGCCTGGCGGGGCATTTCATCCAGGATGGGATGCAGATCGCTGGGCATCGAAGAGTAAAACTCGTAGTACTGTAAAAAATTATAGGGCGTTTGCCGGTTGCCGTAAGTAGAAATCAGCCAGGCGGAAAAAGCGCCTTCCTTATAGGTTTTTAAAAGGGTCTGCGCCTTTTTGATTCTTTCGCCGTGGAGCATCACGGCCTGGTTGGTGATGGCTTTCACTTCGGAAGTAATGGCCAGAAGCGCTTTTAGATCATGCGAGACATCATATTCTTCAGAGGACTGAAACTCTTTTAAAAGATTGGAGAGGTTTTCTTTTTCGCTTTCTGAAAGCGGAGAAGAGTGGAACAGTCCGGAAAAACTGGAGAGCTCCCCTTTTTGCGAGAGTTCGGCCAAAGCGGTTATTTTAGCCTGCTGTTCAGTTTTTGGTTTCAAACGAAAATTCAAAAGCGATTCGAACCTGCCCATAGATTTTCTCTCCCCTTTTTGTAAAACGGTTTTACAAATTTATAGTCTTTTTAATAACTCGGCGGTCAGAGACTGGTAGTCTTCGGCAGCCCGGCTTTTGGGGTGAGAAAGAATTACCGGCTTCCCAAAAATCGTAGCTTCCGAAACGGCCACATCCCGTCTAATTTTATTTGAGAATAATTTGCCGGGGAAAGTGTTGTCAATGACTTTTTGGAAAGTCTCGTTGCTTTTGCCGCGCTGGTTCCAAAAAGAAAGCACGACGCCCAGAACTTCCAGGGAGTGCCTGAGGGCAATATTGTTGATAAAAAGGGCCAGGCGCTGCAGCCCTTTGACGCTATAAAATTCGGGGGTGGCGCAGATCAGTGCTTTATTGGCGGCGATCAGGGCCGATTCCGTCAGCCAGCATAAAGACGGCGGCGTATCAATAATGACAAAGTCATATTGACCCTCGAGGGGCTTTAAGATGATTTTCAGTTTTTCGTGCGAATAGCGGTCGGCGGCCAGAAGGCCGGTGACCTCGACCCTTTCCAGCCAGGTGTCGGCGGGGATCAGGTCAAGATTGACGATTTCCGTTTTTAAAATAACTTCTTCGAGTTTTTTTTCGCCCTGCAAAACGGGCGAGAGGCTGGCGTGCTCGTCAGGGTCAAAGCCCAGTCCGGCGGTTAAATTGGCCTGGGCGTCGAAATCAATCAGCAGCATTTTCTTCTGGTGGAACCGGGCCAAAGCAGCGGCCAGGTTTAAGGTCGTTGAGGTTTTGGCGGTTCCGCCCTTGAAACTGCTGACGGCAAGTGTGAGCATGGTTTTTTTTCTTTTTTTTAAACGGTCTTCGGGCTTTCCGGAGCCATGGCAAAGGGCGACATTAAGAGGCGTTCCTGGCGTTCTTTTTCAAGCTCTTGTAAAAAGTAATCGAACTTCAGCTCTTTGTGCATAATGCCTTCCCTGGTTCTTAAAGAGATGGTCTCATTTTGCTCTTCCGTATCGCCGATGGTGAGCATGTAGTTGGCTTTTTGCATCTGGGCCAAACGGATCTTTTTGGAGACCGATTCTCCGGAAGTGTCGACCACTGCGGGAAAATTGCGCTCCCTGAGTTTTTTCAGGAGCTTTTTAGCGTAATTGATATGGCGGTCGGCAACGGGAATAAAAACTACCGGCAGCGGACTGATCCAGAGCGGAAATTTTCCGGCGAAATGCTCGATCAGGATACCGAAAAAGCGTTCCATGGAACCGTAGATGACCCGGTGGAGCATGACCGGCCTAAGGTGCTGGCCCTGGTCGTTGACATATTCCAGCTTGAACCTTTCCGGCAGGTTCATGTCCAGCTGGATCGTGCCGCACTGCCAGTGGCGGCCAAGGGCGTCTTTAATATGGATGTCGATCTTGGGTCCGTAAAAGGCGCCGTCCCCTTCATTGATCTTGTAGGAATGGCCCCATTCTTCCAAAGCTTCTTTCAGGCCGTTGGTGGAAAGCTCCCAGTCTTCGTCGGAGCCGACGGTTTTTTCTTTCGGCGGCCGAGTCGAGAGTTCCAGACGGTAGGAAAGGCCGAAGACCATATAAACTTTTTCCGCCAGGTTCAGCAAAGTCAAAATTTCGTCTTTGATATCTTCTTTTTTCATAAAGACATGGGCATCGTCCTGGTGGAAGGCCCGGACACGGAAGAGGCCGCTCAAAGCTCCGGAGGCCTCGTGGCGGTGGACCAGCCCGACTTCAGCAACCCTGAGCGGCAGTTCGCGGTAGCTGTGCAGATGGCTTT
>JBAZHS010000091.1:0-5318 GCA_041652275.1 Parachlamydiales bacterium | reverse complement strand
TTTGGATCGATCAGCCCCCTTTGTTTGGCTATCTGGCGCCTGAGGTGGTCCAGTGCCTGGTTTAAAAGGTTTTCCTTTCCGGAAGCGATTAAAATCAGGTCCTGGTCCCGGCTTTCAAAGATCAGGTCGATTTTTTTCAGTTCTTCTTGGGTGAAGAATTTAGCGCAGCCCGAAGCGAGCTGGCCCTGGTCTTTTTTCAGATAGAACAGGCCCTTGGCTCCCAGTTGTTTGGCCGTTTCGGCCAAACCATCGAGGGCTTTACGGGAAAGATCGGCGCCCCCCCTGATTAAAAAGCCTTTCACGGCTTCGTGGTTTTTCCGGCTTGCTTTTAAGGGCGAGTCCAGCTGGCTGGTTTCGAGCAGGCTGTCAAGATGGTGCAAGGCCATGGCAAAGCGCAGATCGGGTTTGTCGGTCCCGTATTTTTCCAGGGCTTCCTGGTAGGTCAGGCGGCGGAAGGGAAGGGTGATTTCCAGATTGAGGCAGTTTTTAAAAATCCGCTGCATCAGCTTTTCCATTAAAGCTTGCAAATCTTCGGGAAAAGCAAAGGACATTTCCAGGTCGACCTGGGTGAATTCCGGCTGGCGGTCGGAGCGGAGGTCTTCATCGCGGAAACAGCGGGCGATCTGAAAATAGCGGTCCAGGCTGCCGAGCATTAACAGCTGCTTGTAGAGCTGCGGCGACTGGGGCAGGGCAAAAAAATTACCCGGATAAATTCTTGAGGGGACCAGGTAGTCCCTGGAGCCTTCAGGGGTTGTTTTGCATAAAATCGGCGTTTCGATCTCGATAAAATGCTCGTTAAAGAAAAAATCGCGGATCTGGTTTACGACCAAATGGCGGAGCTCGAGTTTTTTTAAAAGAAAACCGCGGCGCAGGTCCAGGTAGCGGTATTTGAGACGCAGCTCTTCATTGGCCTCTTTTTCGTCGGAAATAGTAAACGGCGGAGTCTGGGCTTTGGACAGGACCTCCAGCTCCAGGGGCTTAAGCTCGATTTCGCCGGTTTTCATTTTTGAGTTGACCAGCTCTTTTTGCCTTAAGGCGACCTCGCCCTTGACGGAAATGACCCATTCGCTTCTTAAAGTTGCGGCCTTTTCCATTAAATGGGGGCATTGGGCCGGGTCGAAAACAATTTGCGTCAGTCCGAATTTGTCCCTCAGGTCGATAAAAATCAGTCCGCCGAGGTTCCGGGTCTTGTTCACCCAGCCGGAAAGGGTGGCTTTTTTGCCGTTGTCGGTTTTTGTCAGCGCCCCGCAGTTATGGGTTCTTCTGTAATCGAACATAGAAACTTTTTTCAACCTATGGGTAAAGATTTTTTTGTTTTATTTTTATTTTTCAGGAATTAAAAACCTGAAAAATTCTGCTATCAGCATAGTATTATGGTAAATTTCCAGCCAAGTGGAAAGAAAAGCCGCTTTTAATTAAAAAAGATTGCCCCTTTTTCCAGCCGGACGGCCTGTTAATGGCAAGGTAAAAAATAATTTTAAATTTCTGCAAAAGGTTCCTCTAAGCTGCAAGCCGGAAAAGCGGCAAGATTAAGGTGACGAAACTACGGAGGGCGGGGGAGTTTTTAAAGGCGGGAAACGAAAAATCGTCGGCGAAGAGAGCTCACGAAGGCGAAGCGCTTTTTGGGGGGAAAAAGAAAAGGGGGAAGGGGCGCTTCCTTGAGCGGATTCCGGAGTGGGAAAAGAGACAAAATTAGGAAATTTTTCTGACAATTCGTTTAAAACCTGGGTTGTTTTTTGGTTCAGGCTTTTATCGAAGATCTGTCTTTCGGCGGCATGTTTAACCTGGTCGATCAGCCTTTGTAATTTATCGTTGGAAGGTTCGAGGGGAAGGGTGGGAATTCTTTGCACTAAAGAAGCAAGCACACTTTGATTTTCTTGGGATCCGTTTCTGGTGTGAAAAGCAACCAGACATAACCACTCAGTCAGTTCACGGAAACAATTAATGATACCAAGGTGTTGTTCTTCCGATAAATAGAAAAGATCAGCTTCGGTGGGAACGGTAAAAAAAACAAAATGTTTGTCACTTGTCGGATGTGTCATGCTGACCTCTTAGTTTTAAAAGCTGTTTTTGAACAAGGCTTATCCGGCTGCGGACTAAGGCAACCAGTTCAGGATGTTTTTCTTCTAGGTTTAAAAATAAACCCGAAGGTTCGAAATGCTTGTTGAGCAGGTGTTTGGCCAGATTTAAAACACCATGTTCGAATTCTTCTCGGGCAAAAGGCGCTTTTAAGTCGTTAAGAAAGGCTGTAAACTGCTTTTTCAACTCATTTACATCGCCTTTTTCATCTTCCAGGCGGTTTAAAATGGCCTGATTCAGGGAAGCGATAAAATTTTCAGAGAGCCATTTTTCAAATTGCTCTAATGTTAAAATGGTTTCAAGAAAAACCAGATATTTTTCTGCCTCTTTGGTCGGAGCGGTCAGGACGGGATCGATGCCGTTGTCAATGGCAAACAGGCTGTAGCCGGAACTGTTTTTTAAGATCAGGACATTGCCGGGATTGGATTCGATGCTCTCGATTTGATAGAATCCCTCTTTGGTCAGAACAATTTCAATTAAGCGGTCCAGGTTGCCTGCTACCAAATCTAAAAAAGCCAATCTTCCCAGACGGTTGAAAAGTTTCTTGCGGTCTTGTTCGGGCATTTCAACATACTCTGTTTTGGCAAAATCAAACAGATTGGACCCGTTGATCATTTCGCTGAGCATAATCTTTTGGCCCGGATCGGTGCTTCCCGGAGAAAGATCAAGGGTCATCTGGTAGAATTGGTCGAAAAGCATTGCGGATGTTTCAGGAGGCAAAGGGAGGCTTTGGCTTTTGCTGGTTGTGCAAAGCTTGGCCTTAAAGTCCAGCTCGAGGGTTTGCGGTACAAAAAAAACATGCCGGCAGAAAGAAGTTTCCCTTTGTTCCGGATAGAGGGAAAGTTCATGGTAGAGATGGTTGCAGGCCAGTTCATTGTCTTCGCACCACTTAATGACAAAAGTTCTTAAATGGCCTTCAAAAAAATATCTGACCAAAAAGGTCGGGCCTTTGGTTCCCAGGTATGATTTGGTTAGGGGAGGGGCTTGGATCGAACGGAGGTTTTCCACAAAAGCTTGGATGTAATTTTTCAGCTTTTCCAGGTCTGGCGTCATTGCCAGTTCGTTCAGCTCGTCTTCATAGGGGCTGAAAACAAGGTTTCTTTTTAAGGCAGCGGTCAGGTTTTTGAAAATCTCGGCAAAAGAGGGCGTTGCTTCTGGATTTTTTAAACGGGAAAGCTCTTTTTCCCAAAGGAGTTGGACTTTTTCCATTGACTGGCTCGGATGCATGGATCGGCTGCTGAAGCTGTGGCTGAGTTTTTCCAAACGGCGCAGGTGGACGATGGTCCTGCAAAGCTTTTCCGTCGAGCCGAAAATGGGATCATGGTGATAAACAGTGGGAACAAGGGTTTCGAGAGAAGCTGACATAAGTAATTTTTTTTCCAACAATGTTAGCTTAACTGTCGATTAAAAAATAGCGAAAAGTCGGTTTTAAACCGGGCTATACTGAGGTAGTTTAATCTTTTAAGCCCGGTTAAAAAAAAATGAATTTTAAACGGCGGTTTTCAGCTGCTTTAAGTTTTAAAAAGGCCTAAAGATTTTTTTAAAACAGCACAAGGGAGGTCCAAAAAAGAGATTGACAGCTTCTTTTTGTAAAAGATAAGCTAACTGCTTGGATTAACAAGTCAGGAGGCAAGATGGCTCTTTTGGGGTTTTTAAAACCGGCGCCGATAATTAAAGAGCTTTCCGATCAGGCTGAAGTCAAATCTAAATACCGCTATTGGCGCATCCGCACGCTTTATTCCATGTATATCGGCTATGTCTTTTTTTATCTGACCCGCAAGAGCTTTACCTTTGCCATGCCTGTAATGATCAAGGATTTGGGCTTTGACAAAACCCAGATGGGCATTTTGGCTTCCATTTTGTCTTTGACTTACGGGGCCAGCAAATTTTTGTCCGGCATTGTGTCCGACAGGTCCAACCCGCGCTATTTTATGTCTTTGGGACTGATCCTGACTGGTATTTTTAACATTTTTTTCGGCCTCTCTTCTTCTTTGTATTTTTTAGCTTTTTTTTGGGGCCTGAACGGCTGGTTCCAGGGCTGGGGCTGGCCGCCCTGCGCCAAATTGCTGACCCACTGGTACTCGCAAAAAGAGCGCGGCACCTGGTGGTCGATCTGGAACACTTCGCATAATTTGGGTGGTGCCCTGATTCCGCTTCTGGGCGCTTTTATTTCGGCCCATTGGGGCTGGCGGATGTCCATGTTTGCGCCTGGCGCGGCCTGTATTTTGATGGGTCTTTGGCTGATCAACCGCTTAAGGGATACGCCGCAGTCTTTGGGCCTGCCGCCGGTGGAAAAGTTTAGACAGGATTATCCGGGCCAGAAAAATGCGGCTGCCGAAGCCGAGCTTTCGGCTAAAGAGATTCTGGTGGAATATGTTTTGAAGAATAAGTATATCTGGCTGCTTTCCCTGTCTTCTTTCTTTATTTATGTGATCCGCACTGCCGTGAACGACTGGTCGATGCTTTATCTGGTCGAGGGCAAGGGCTATACCCTGATGACCGCAGGCATTACGGTCTGCTGGTTTGAGGTCGGTGGTTTTTGCGGTTCGCTTTTTGCCGGCTGGTGCTCGGATTTCTTTTTTAAAGGGCAAAGGGGGCAGATCAACGCCATTTTTGCCCTTTTGATTTTGGCTTTGGTGGTTCTTTTTTGGAAGATGCCGGCGGCCTGGGTGGTTTTTGATTCGATCGTGATTTTTTTCATCGGCTTTTTTGTTTTCGGCCCCCAGATGCTGATTGGCGTGGCCGCCGCCGAGCTGTCGCATAAAAAGGCGGCCGGCACTTCGACCGGCTTTACGGGTATTTTTTCTTATATCGGCGCGGCAGCCGCCGGCGGACCTTTGGGCAAGCTGATGCAGCTTCATGGCTGGGAAGGCTTTTTTCTGGTTTTGCTCGTTTCGGCGGTGCTGGCTTTGGTTTTACTCTCGGTTCTTTGGGGGGTCAAAAGCAATTTTCATAAAAAGGCCCACTAAGCGGAAAGTTTTTGGTTTTTGAGCTTGGCGAGCTTTAATTAAGGGCGGAAGCTTTTTTGAAGCAGAGCTTAAAAAATAAAAACTAGAGAGTTCTTGCCAAGGCTGGAAAAGGGAATTATACTAAGGTTTCACTCCTCAGGTGTTAAATGAGCTTTGTTCCCTTGCATGTGCATTCCCAGTATTCGATTTTAGATTCCACATTGTCTTTAAAAGAGATCGTTAAAAAAGCCAAAGAAGAGAAATTTCCGGCCATTGCCCTGACCGACAGTG